>JAMNXK010000141.1 GCA_023653245.1 Tagaea sp. | reverse complement strand
GCCCGGCAACTCGCTGTGGCGCATTTCCCGGCGAATCTATGGCGAGGGCTTGCGCTACACCACGATCTACGCCGCCAACCGCGAGCAGATCCGCGATCCCGACCTCATTTTCCCGGGCCAGATCTTCGCTGTGCCGAAGACGAATTGACGACCGAAGGTCGTCACCCCTGACAAGCGTCGACGTAGTCGGCGCGCCGATCCGGGGTCTCAGGCAAGAAGAGGCGCTCGACGCGGCCAAAGACCCCGGGTCTCGCTTCGCTCGCCCGGGGTGACGGGACGACGGAAAGTCGCGCTCACCCCGCCCTGACGAGATCGACGAAGTCCGCATCGATGCCGAATCCCAGATCGATCAGATCGCGGCGCACGATGTTGGCGCCGAGCCAGCGTTTGCCCGGCGCGTGATAGGTCGGGGGCTCGGGTAGGGCGCAATCGGCGAACAGAATGAACCCATCGACGTCCGGCTCTTTGTCCGCCAAAGGCAGCCCAAGGGTTTCGATCGTGCAGGTCGCGCCGTCTTCGTAGGTCTGCTCGACCAACGCCAGAAATCCGCACGGGCGGCGGACCATCATCTCCATCGCGCGCCGCGCATGGCTGAGCCGGGCTGCGGGCACGAAATCGTAGTAGTCGCGGCCCTTGGGATCGAAGCCGAGGCGCTGCTGCAGCGTGTCGCCCGCCAGACGATAGACGCAGCCGCCCGCGAGCGTCACCGCGAGCAAAGCGAAATGCGGTACGGCCGGAACGAACGGCGCCAAATCGAAACCCGACCGCGACGGCAGCGCGCCGCCCGCTTTGGCCCGCAATGCCAGATAGCCTTGGGCATAAGCGCGTGTCGCCGGCGTGCGCAGCCTCGGCAGGATCGCGTCAAGCGGACCGACGCTCGCGGGTTTCTGTTCGCGCCATTCCATGGGGTCGAGCGAGTCCGGTACCAGTCCGTGCTGTGGCGTTTGAACGCGAGCTTGGGGTAAGATTGCGCGGAAGTCTCGAACAAAACGTTAAGATCGGCGTGTAATAGCATGAGCGATATGTGGAAATCCGTCGCGGCCCCCGTTCACAAGGCGGGTGTGCCGTTCGTCGCGGCCGGCTTGGTCGCGACGTTTCTGCTCGGCTGGGTCTGGGGCCCGCTGGCGGCCGTGGGGGCGATCGTCACGTTGTGGATCGTCTATTTCTTCCGCGATCCCGACCGCACGATCCCGACGCGCGAGGGACTGGTGGTGTCGCCAGGCGACGGCATGGTGCAGCTGATCGTCGATGCCGTGCCGCCGCCGGAACTCGACATGGGCGACCGCCCGCGCCCGCGTATCTCGATTTTCCTCAACGTCTTCGACGTGCATGTGAACCGCGTGCCGATGGGCGGCGTGGTGGCGCGCGCGCGCTATCGGGCCGGGCGCTTCCACAACGCCGCCCTCGACAAGGCGTCGGACGAGAACGAGCGCATGTCGATCCGCGTGACCATTCCCGACGGGCGCGACGTCGGTTTCGTGCAGATCGCGGGGCTGGTCGCGCGGCGCATCTTGTGCGATCTGCGCGAAGGCCAAAACGTGCGCACGGGCGAGCGCTACGGCCTGATCCGCTTCGGCAGCCGCTGCGACGTGTATTTGCCCGAGGGCGTGTCGCCCTTGGTGTGCGTGGGCCAGCGCGCGATCGGCGGGGAGACGGTGCTCGCCGATCTGCAATCCGCCGAAGCGCCGCGCCAAGGGGAGATCCGCTGATGTTCGGCCGTCCACGCCGGCGCAACCGGGCCCGCGGCGAAGGCGGAGCGGGCGGCACCATGAATCGCCTGATCCCCAACGCGATCACCGTGGGCGCGTTGTGCGCGGGGCTTTCGGGCATCCGTTTCGCGATGGACGAACGGTGGGAATGGGCGGTGACCGCGATCGTGGTCGCGGCGATTCTCGACGGGCTCGACGGGCGCATGGCAAGGCTGCTCAACGGCACCTCGAAATTCGGCGCCGAACTGGACTCGCTGTCGGACTTCGTGTCGTTCGGCGTGGCGCCGGCGATCATCGTCTATCTGTGGGTGCTCGACGCCTGGGGCACGTTCGGCTGGACGATCTGCTTGGCCTTCGCGGTATGCATGGCGCTGCGCCTGGCGCGCTTCAACACCATGCTCTCCGATCCCAATCCCCCCAAGTGGCAAGGGCATTTCTTCGTCGGCGTGCCGGCCCCGGCGGGTGCCGCGCTGGCGTTGTTGCCGTTGATGATGCATTTCCAGGCGGGCGACGGCTGGTTCGATTTTCCGCTCGTCGGCGCGCTGACCATGGGCACGGTCGCGTTCCTGATGGTCAGCCGCATTCCGACCTTCTCGGCCAAGAAGATCCACGTGCCGCGCCGCTGGATGGTGCCGGCGCTCGTCGCCGTCGGTTTGGTGTTCGCCGGGTTGATCAACGCGCCATGGGCGACGCTGGTGCTGCTCGGGATCGTCTATCTCGCGGCGATCCCCGTGGCGGTGGTGGCGCAGCGGCGCATGAAGGCGGCCGAGCCCGCGCCGGCGCCGGCCGGGCTGGTCTCGGTTTCGCTCGAAGCCCCCGTGCCGTCGGCCAAATCCGCCGACCCCACTTGACGCGCGGCCGAAAAGGGCCATGCTAAGCGCGGTGCAGAGGCTTGAAACGTCGCGCGTTTCGGGCGAATTTGGAGATCGTTAACCATCCGCGCCTAAGCTTTTGCCAAGCGGCGATTCGGGCGGCCATGACGTGTGCGCCCGTTGGAGATATGTGATGTTCGCGATCGGCGGCCTGCTCTTCGTGTTTTTGTGCGTGTTCGGCGGCTACATTCTGGCCGGCGGCAAGATCGGCGTGATTTTGAAGGCGTTGCCTTTCGAGTTCATGATCATCGGCGGATCGGCGGCGGGCACCTTCCTGATCGGCAATTCGGGCACGATCATCAGCCACTCGCTCAAGGATTTCGGCAAGGTTTTCGGCGGCCCGAAATACAAGCGCGACGACTTCATCGATCTGCTGTGTCTGATTTTCACGATCCTCAAGCTCGCGCGTTCGAAGGGCACGCTGGCGGTCGAGCCGCATATCGAGAAGCCCGACGAGTCCAACATCTTCATGGCGTACCCGAAGGTGCTGGCGAACAAATACGCGATCATGCTGATCTGCGACCATATGCGCATGCTCTCGATGGGCGTGGAAGACGCGCACCAGCTCGAGGAAATCTTCAACAAGGAACTCGAGAAGCACCACCACGAAACCTTGCGCTGCTCGACGGCGTTGTCGACCGTCGCCGACGCGTGCCCCGCGCTCGGGATCGTCGCGGCGGTCATGGGCGTGATCAAAACGATGTCGTCGGTGGACCAGCCGCCGACCATTCTCGGCGGCCTGATCGCCGCGGCGCTGGTCGGCACGTTCTTGGGCGTGTTGCTGTCCTACGGAATCTTGGGACCGATGGCCAACCGCCTGAAGCAGTGCTACGAGGACGAATTCAAGTACTACGAAATCATTCGCGACACGTTCGTCGCGCATCTGCAGGGCAATGCGCCGCAGATCTCGACCGAGATCGGCCGCAAGAGCGTGCCCAGCGAACTCCAGCCGACCTTCTACGAGCTCGAGGAGGCGATCGCCTCCAAGCCCGCGGCGTGAGCGGCGAGTCCGGGCGCGAAGCCTCGGAGATCGTCGGTCTCGCGGCGTCGGGACGGGGGAGCGAAGCGCTCGCCCGCGCGCGCGCGCTGGCCGCTTCGGCCAAGGACGCGCCGACCTTGCAGTTCTGCTCGCGCTTTCTGGCGATGGCCGGGTTCGCGCACGAAGCGCTCGCCGCCGCGCGCGCCGCGATCGCGGCGGAAACCGCGCCCAGCGCCTTCGGCAAGCTGGTCGAGGGCGAGGCGGCCGCACTGGCCGGCGACGGCGAAGCCGCGATCGCCGCGTTCGGCCAAGCGGCGGAGATCGATCCGCGCGACGTGGGCCTACGCGCGCGCTGGGCCGATCTGCTGATCCGTCAGCAACGTTTCGCCGAGGCCGACGAAGGCCTCGCTCGCGCCCCGGCCACGCCCGCGATCTTGCGCCGTCGCGCGGTCTGCGCGCTCGCCTTCGGGCGGGCGGCCGAGGCCGAGCGCTTCGCGCGCGCCGCCCTCGACGACCCCGCGGAAGGGCCCGAAGCGCGGCTCTGGCTCGCCTCGGTGATGATCCAGATGGGGCGCGTGGGCGAGGCGCGGGCCGAACTCGCGCGCGTCAAGCGGGACGCGCCGGCGCTGGAATCCGCCTGGACCGACGATCTGTTCGCCGCGAATTACGATCCGGCGCTCGATGCGAGCGCGCTCAAGACGCTTTACGCCGAGTGGGCGCTGCGCTTCTGCCCGCGCGAGATGCCGCTCGCCGCCCCCGCTTTGGTCGGGCGGCGCTTGAAGATCGCCTATGTCTCCCCCGATTTCCGCCGGCATTCGTTGCGGAATTTCATCGGCCCGGTCCTGGCCGCGCATGACCGCGCGAAGGTCGAGATCCACGCCTATTCGCTGACGCAAACGCCCGACGAGATCACCGGCGAATTGCGCGGCTTGGCCGAGACGTGGCGCGACCTGGCGGCGTCGGACGACGACGGGCTGGTGGCGCAAGCCCGCGCGGACGGGATCGACGTCGCGGTCGATCTCGCCGGCCACACCGCGGGCGGACGGCTGAAGGCCTTCGCCAAGCGTTTGGCGCCCGTGCAAGCGACCTGGCTCGGCTATGGCGGCACGACCGGCGTGCCGGCCATGGATTGGTATTTGGGCGATGCGCGCATGGCGCCGCCGGGGACCGAGGCCGCGTGCGTCGAGCGCGTCTGGCGCTTGCCGCGCGCGCCCTTCGCGTTCGCCGCTCCCGTGGACATGCCCGACGTGGCGCCTTTGCCGCTGCGCGCGAAAGGCCATGCGACGTTCGGCAGTTTCTCGCGGCTGGTGCGGATCAACGACGGCGTGGTCGCGGCCTGGGCGCGGATCCTTGCGAACGTGCCGGGCTCGCGCCTGATGCTGAACGCATTGCCTTTCGTCGACGCGCTGGTGCGCGGCCGGATGGAGGCGCGTTTCGACAAACACGGCATCGCGCGCGAGCGCTTGGATCTGGTCTACACGGCGCCGCAGCCGGCCACCTGGGCGGCCTATGGCGCGATCGACGTGGCGCTCGACCCTTTCCCGCACAATGGCGGCGTCACGAGTTTCGAAGCGCTGTGGATGGGCGTGCCGGTCGTATCGCTGCGCGCGCGGCCGCCGCTGGGCCGCTACGGCGATTGCCTGTTGGGCGCTTTGGGGATGGACGATTGGTGCGCCGGCGAGGTCGATGCGTATGTCGCGCGCGCGGTCGCCGCGGTCGCCGATCCCGGCGCGCTCGCCACGCTTCGCGCAAGCTTGCGCCCGCGCATGGCCGCGTCCGAATTGTGCGAAGGCGTGGGGCTCGCGCGCGCGCTCGAAGCGGCTTTCGCCGCCATGCGCGACGGCGTCAGCGTGGGTTCTTCGTCCGGTAGCGTTTGACCGGCACGGTCTGGCCGGGCAGCCATTTCTTGACCGTTTGCGGTTTGGCCGCGCGTTTGCCGATGGTCGCCTCTTCGAGCTTGTCGGCGAGGCTCTTGTAGTTGTCCATCGTCAAGGCCAGCAGATCCTTCTTGGCGATGCCCATGGCGATCGCCGAGTCGCCCTTCATCTGCGCCTGGCGCAGCAGATAGATCATCAACTTGGCCTCGTCGGCCGAGATTTTCAGACTGAAGATGGGTCCGCTCATGGCTCGTTCCCCGACTCGCGACGTGGGAACGATTCTATCACGCGGCCAGGCGGGCGGCCTCGCGCAGGCTGTCGACGAAGCGGTTGAGGCCGGCGGGTACCAGCCAGAGCCGCCCGACCTCGGCCGTGCGCACCGATAGCGGCAGAGTCAGGCGGGTGTAGCCGTAAACGCCCGCCGGCGTCTCCGCGAAGATCGAGTGCAGCAGCGGCGTGCGGGCGCGCACGGTCTCCAGATATTGGCGGCGGATCACTTGGCGATAGGCTTGCGGTTCGATCGCGTCCAATTCGCGGTCATCGTCGCGCCGGTCCCAGCCGGACATGTCCGACCCGATCGTGCGATAGCGGAACGCGCAGCCGACACCGACCACATCGCATTGGGCCGTCTCGGCGGCGAATTCGGGCCGCGCGGCGGCGTCGAGCGAATC
>JAMNXK010000140.1 GCA_023653245.1 Tagaea sp. | reverse complement strand
GCCCGGTTCGATGCGCGCGGCGATGTCGTCGTAGAGGCGCGCCAGCGCGCCGGCTTGACCTTGCACGGCGCCGATCGCCCAGACGCGGCGCGCGCGTTTGAGAACGGCGAAACGCTCGGACTTGGCCGGTGTGGAGGGAGACGGAGTCGCCATCGCAAGCAGGATAGCGAAAAATGGGTGAGGCCGCGCAACTTGCCGTCACCCCGGACCAGCGACGGCGCGAGCCGTCGCGCGGATCCGGGGTCTTTCTCGGCGTAGAGCGCCTCTTCCTGACAAAGATCCCGGATCGCGCTTCGCGCGTCCGGGATGACGATTCAATTCCCGTTACGCCGCTTTGAGCATCGCCTCCAGGCGCTGGACGGCGGCTTCTTCGGTGATCTTCTCGACGGCGGCGAATTCGCGCACCAGGCGGTCGAGGGCGGCTTGGTACATCTGCCGCTCAGAGAACGACTGATCGGGCTGGCCGGCGTTGCGGAACAGATCCCGCACGACCTCCGCGATCGCCTTGGGATCGCCCGAGTTGATCTTGGCTTCGTATTCCTGGGCGCGGCGGCTCCACATCGTGCGGCGCACGCGCGCGCGCGCCTTCAACGTGGCCAGCGCGTTCTGCATTTCCTTCTTGGTGCACAGACGGCGCAGGCCCGACGTCTTGGCCTTCATCGTCGGCACGCGCAACGTCATGCGGTCCTTGTCGAACTGGATCACGAAAAGCCGCAGCTTGTGGCCGGCGATTTCCTGCGTTTCGAGACCGGTGATCTTCCCGACGCCATGCGTCGGATAGACCACGTGATCGCCCACCGCGAAGCCCAAATCGTCCGTCTCGCGTACCGTCGTCTTGCGTACCGTCATGTGACCCAAAACTCCTTCCACACGTTCCAACCACCCCCAGGCCTCGGGACAGACGATCCGCCGATCCGGGGCGCCTATTTCCGAGGCATTCCGGAGCTTTGGGGCGTCTCCGCGCGATCCTTAGGCAGGATCGGCGCGGTGCCGAAGTATCAGACGGGCCTGAAGCCCGAGCTGCCCCTTCCGGGGCGGGGGGTGCTGCAAAAATGCCGCAGCCCGATGGGAAAGAAGCTATCACAAAATGGGACGAAAATCACGCCCGTCACCTGCGTTTTTCGCAGGGGAAGGCCGCGAATCAAGCAATTCTTCGCTTGACTCGGTCGCGCGCGGTATCTGAGGACCGCGTCAGCCGCCAGGGTTGGGGCTGAAGAACTTCTCGAACTTGCCGTCCATGCCCTTGAAGCTATCGGCGTCGGCGGGCTGGTCCTTCTTGCGGGTGATGTTGGGCCATTTCCCCGCATATTCGTTGTTCATTTCGGCCCATTTGGCCGCGCGCGGGTCGGTATCCGGGACGATCGCCTCGGGCGGGCATTCGGGTTCGCACACGCCGCAATCGATGCACTCGTCGGCCTTGATGACGAGCATGTTCTCGCCTTCATAGAAGCAATCGACGGGGCACACCTCGACGCAGTCGGTGTACTTGCACTTGATGCAGCTCTCGGTGACGACATAGGTCATCTGCGCGACTCTCCGAACGATTGGAACGCCGGGTTAGCATGCGGGCGGGCGCCCGGGCAACCCCGCGCGATATGGGGTTAGGCTTGCGGGTGGAGGTCCTCGTAGAGGGCGGCGGCCTCGGCCGGGGGCCCGCGCCGCGCGCCCAAGGCCAGCACCTTCACGGTGCGCAGACGCGGGCCTTGCGCGAAGGTCAGCACGTCGCCGGGCTTGAGCAAGTAGCCCTTGTCGATGCGATGGCCGTGGCAGCGCGCCACCCCGGTCTCGCACGCCGCTTGGGCGAGCGACCGGGTCCGGAAAAAGCGCGCCCGCCAGAGCCAGATATCGGCGCGCGCGCGGTCCGCGCTCACGGATCGACCAGCTTGCCCAAAGCCGCGAAGGGCGAGTCCGCGTCGATGGCTTTGCGGGGCCCCGGCTTCTTGGCGCGTTTGGGCACGAACTTGACCGCGTCGTCCGCGCGCACCGCGCGATAACCCAAAGCGGCGACGATCGCGGGCAAGGTCGCCCCCTCGCACGCCACGATTTTCGCCAAACCCGGATCGAGCGCGAACGTCCCGCTTTTGGCCAGCGTGGCGAGCTGCCGGGCGAGCGCGTCGAGCCGATCGGCGCGCACGTAAAGCGGCCCCGCCGGCAGATAGAGACACGCGGCCATCGCTTCGTCCGAGCCGGCATCGCGCGGCAGGCTCACGCGGCCTTCCGGGAAGACGGGCGCGGGAAGGCCGCGCCACACCGACCACAGCAGCGCGCGCAGCTTCGTCGCCGCTTGATCCTTGAGTGCCGGCACGAAGGCGCCGAACGACGCGAGGCGCACGCCCTCGCGCGTCAATTCGCCGCGCGCGGCACGGTCCAGTGCGGCGAAACTCTCGTCGGCCGGGATCGCCCCCAGCGCCGCCACCAAGCGGAACGCCAGCCCGCGCGCCGGGGCCGTGAAGATCGCCGCGCGAAGACGGAACAACGGGGCGAGCCGCGCGCGCAAATGCGCGTCGCACCATTCGGCCAGGCGCTTGTCGACCGCGCGGCGCTGGGCGGGTTCGAGCAGATCGGCGCGCGCCAGCGCGATCTCGGGTTCGAGCGCGCTGGCCCCCGCCGCCAGCCGCGCCACGATGGTGCCGCGCCAGAGCACGCGCGCTTGCGCGTCCAGTGCAAAAGCCTCGTCCGGCTCGGCGACGAAGGCGGCGGCGCGCGCGGGTGCCGCGCGGCGCAAAGCCTTGTTGGCCGCGGCGCGCACGCGCTCGGCCCCGCCGATCAGGCCCGGATCGGGCACGAATTCGAAGCCGCGCAGTTTTCCCGCCGGCACGCCCTCGACCGCCACCGCACCGTCTTCGGCCACGCTGGCGGCGAGCTCGGCGCCGTCTTCGAGCTTGCGCGCCAGGATCGCGTTGCGCCGATCGACGAAGCGCTCGGTCAGCCGCGCGTGCAGCGCGTCGGACAGCCGGTCTTCGACGCCGCGCGCTTTGGCGGCCCAGGTCGCGGCGTCGGACAGCCATTCCTCGCGATGCGCGACATAGGTCCAAATGCGGATGCCCGAGATGCGCTCGAGCAGGCGCTCGATATCGCCCGTGGCGTCGTCGAGTTTGGCGATGCGCTTGGCGACCCAATCGGGCGGCAGGCGGCCTTTGCCTTCCGACAGGAATCCGAAAATCCGCGCGAGCAGGCGCGTATGCCCGTCGGACATGGTCTTGCGGAAATCGGGGATGCGCGCGACCTCCCACAGCAACGCCACGCGGCCTTCGGCCCGCGCGCGCAGATCGGGATCGCGCGCGAGCGCTTGCAGCGCCACGTGATCGTCGGCGTCGCGGATCTTGATCAGCTCGCTCCGTCCGGGGCGGGCTTCGAGCGTGGCGAGCAGCCCGTCGAGCGTGCGGAAATCGAGATCCGAATTCCGCCAATAGGCGTGTTCGAGGCGCGGATATTCGTGGTTTTCGATGGCGCGGACGGTCTCGGGATCGAGGGCGGCCATGTCGGCCGTGGTGCCGAACGTGCCGTCGTTCATGTGGCGGCCGGCGCGGCCGGCGATCTGGCCCAGTTCGGCGTCCGACAGGCGGCGCAGCACGCGCCCGTCGAACTTGGCGAGCTGGGCGAAGGCGACATGGTCGATATCCATGTTGAGGCCCATGCCGATCGCGTCGGTGGCCACGAGATAATCGACGTCGCCCGATTGGTAGAGGGCGACTTGCGCGTTGCGGGTGCGTGGGGACAGCGCGCCGAACACCAAAGCGCAACCGCCGCGCTGACGGCGCACGAGCTCGGCGATCGAATAGACCTCGGCGGCCGAGAACGCGACCGCCGCCGAACGGCGCGGCAAACGCGTGATCTTGCGCGGGCCGGTGTAAGTCAAAGTCGAAAGCCGCGGCCGCTCGACGAACTCGACGCCCGGCACCAGCGCGCGGATCAGCCGCTTGGCCGAGGCCGCGCCCATGAACATCGTCTCCTCGCGGCCGCGCGCGTGGAGCAAGCGGTCGGTGAACACGTGGCCGCGCTCGCGGTCGGCGACCATCTGGATTTCGTCGACCGCGAGGAACGCCACGTCGCGATCCATCGGCATCGCCTCGACCGTGCAGACGAACCAACGGGCATAAGGGGGGACAATTCTCTCCTCGCCCGTCACCAGCGCCACGGCGGTGCGGCCCTTGAGCGCGGCGATGCGCTCGTAGTTTTCGCGCGCGAGCAGGCGCAACGGAAAGCCGATCATCCCCGACGAATGGCCGAGCATCCGCTCGACGGCGAGATGGGTCTTGCCGGTATTGGTCGGGCCCAGAACGGCGGTGATCTTCGGGGGCGCCATCGCCCCAGACTGGCGCCAACCCCCTTGGTCTCGCAAGAGAGAGAAATCGGCTATGCAAACGTTTCCAATTCGTCTGGAAACGTTTGCATAACCGTCACGAGCCCGTCAAACATCGCGCGCACAGTCGCGCGCATGAGTTTGCGCCCCCAACCGACGATCCGCGATGTCGCCGCCAGAGCGGGCGTCTCGATCGCCACCGTGTCGCGCAGTCTGAATGCCAGCGCACTGGCGAATGTCGATACCGCCGAGCGCGTGCGCCTGGCCGCGAAAGAACTCGGCTTCACGCCCAACCCGGCGGGGCGCGCGCTCAAGACCGCGCGTAGCCGGATGATCGGCGTCATGGTGCCCTCGTTGCGCAACCCGGTCTTCGCCGATGCGCTGGCCGGGATCGAGACGGCGGCGAACGCGGCGGGGTATGGCGTCATCGTCGCGTCGTGCGGCTACGCGCCCGAGCGCGAGATCGAAATCGTCGAAGGCCTGATCGGCCGGCGCGTGGACGGGCTGATCTTGACCGTCGCCGACGCCGCGCGCGCCGAAGCGCTGGGCCGGCTCGCGCGCGCCGCGATGCCCTATGCGCTCCTGTACAACGAGGCCGCACCCGACGGCGCGCGCGCCGTCTCCATCGACAATGCGGCCGCCGCGAGCATGGCCGCGCAAGCGCTGATCGCGCGCGGCCACCGGATTCTGGCGATGCTGGCGGGCGAGTTCGCCGCTTCGGACCGGCAAGCGCCGCGCTCCGAGGGGTTCCTCGCCGCCGCCCGGGCGGCCGGATTGTCCGCACCCCCCGTCCTGAGCGCACCGTTCGGCGCGCGCCATCTCGGCGACGATTTCGCCGCGTTGTTCGCCCCGTCCGCGCGGCCCACGGGTTTGTTTTGCGCGACCGACATGCTCGCTTTCGAAGCGATCCGCGCGCTCAAGGCGCTCGGGCTCGACGTGCCGCGCGACGTTTCGGTCGTCGGCTTCGACGGCATCGACATCGGCGAGCTGATCTCGCCGTCGCTCGCCACGATCGTCCAGCCCAACGGCGAGATGGGCGAGGCCGCTTTCGCGTTCCTGGAGAACCGGATCGAAGGCCGCGAAGACGGCGCGCGCGTATCCGTCCTGCCTTTCCATTTCCGCCCCGGCGAGTCGCTCGGACCCGCCCCAACCCAAGGAGACCCGAAATGAAACGTCGCGACTTCGTGACCGGCGCGGCCGCCCTCGCCGCCGCCGGCTTGGCAGGCCCCGCCTTCGCCCAGCAGGCCCGCGCGGTCTGCTACAACTGCCCGCCCGAATGGGCCGATTGGGGCGGCATGCTGCGCTTGATGCAGCAGCGCCTGACCTTGACCGTGCCGCCCGACAACAAGAACTCCGGCCAGTCGCTCGCCGCCTTGATCGCCGAGCGCGCCGCCCCGGTCGCCGATTTCGTCTATCTGGGCGGCCAAGTCGGCCCGCAAGCCAAAGCCGCGGGCGTGCTCGCCCCGCATATGGCCCAAGGTTTCGAGCGCATCCCCGCCTCGCTCAAGGATCCGGAAGGCCACTGGTTCACCATCCACTCGGGCACGCTGGGCCTGTTCGTCAACACCGCCGCCTTGCGCGGCGCGCCGGTGCCCCAGCGCTGGCAGGACCTGCTCGACGCGCGCTATCGCGGCATGGTCGGCTATCTCGATCCGACCTCGGCGGCGGTCGGCCAAGTCGGCGTGATCGCGGTCAATCTGGCGCTCGGCGGCACGTACCAGAATCTCGACCCGGCGATCGCCTACTTCAAGCGCCTGCAGGCCAACCAGCCGATCGTGCCCAAGCAGACCGCCTATGCGCGCGTGCTGTCGGGCGAGAT
>JAMNXK010000139.1 GCA_023653245.1 Tagaea sp. | reverse complement strand
GGGCGCGCCAGCATCGCGCCGTCGCGCATCATTCGCTCGCCCTGGCTGTCGAGAATGCCCCAGGCGTAGTCCGCCCACGCGTCGGGTGTCGCGTGGCCTTCGGCGCGGGCGAGCAAGAAAATCTGCTCGAAGCGGGTGGCCGGCACCGCCCCGCCGGTCACGGGGCTGGCGAGATTGCCGGTCTCGGCGCCGCCGCGCGCTTGGCGCATCAGATGCCGGTTGAGTCTGGCGGCGCGCGCGGCCGCCGCGTCGATCGCCGCGTCGTCCTGCGCCGGGCGCACGGCGCCGTCGGCGCCGAGCACAAGGGCGGCCTGGACGAGCTGGGAGAAACTCACGCCCTTGGGCGCGAGCGCGGCTTCCAACTCGCCCAGCGTGCGCGGCCGATGGTCGGCCAGCGCGTCCAAAAGCGGGCCGTAGATCGCCGCCTGCATGGTGGCCGTGCCCAGCGCGCCCTTGGCCGTCAAGCTCACCGCCGCGCGCGGCCAGGTCAGGACCACGCGCCGCGCGCGCAAGCGCTCGAGGCGTTCGATGGGGGCGATGCGCCGCGCGCCCTTGATCCAGTAATCCTTGCGGAATTGACGGTTGAGGCAGAAATCGCGCACGCTCTCGCGGAACGCCGGATCGGCGATTTCGGCGAGCAGGGCGCGCTGCGGGCCCGTCAAATTCAACTCGTCGATCGCGTCGATCGGATGGGCGGGGGCGGCGAAGTCGAGCTTGCACGCGGCCATGCGCGCGGCCATCTCGGCGAAATCCATCGGCCGCCACTCGCGGTTCAGGTATTCGTGGGCGAGATAGCGCCGGTCCAGCGTCTTCATCCGCGCGACACGCGCCCGCGCCATCGGATTGGCGGCGGCGAAAACCGGATCGGCGGCGAGCAGGCGCTCGGCGAAAGCGAGCGCGCCGTCGAAACGGCCGGCGGAGCCGGCGCCGGGCGCCGCTTGCGTGCGCATGTGCTCGGCGAGCAGCGCGCGCAGCGGCACCATGTCGCTCCAGCCCGGCAGCGTGTTGTAGCCGACATAGAGAATCCCGCCCGGCCGCAGCTTGCGCGCGAGCAGGCCCGCGATCGCCGCGCGGTTGGCTTCCGACACCCAGCTCCAAACGCCGTGCATGCCGATGAAGTCGAACTCGGGCAGATCGGCGCGCGCGCAGAACGCCTCGAAGGACTCGTCGGAGAGATGCGCCGCCGATCCGGCCGCCGCGGCCGTCTCGCGCGCGAAATCGGCTTGGGCGGGCGCGAAATCGGTGCCGTACCACGCGGCCGAGCCGGCCGCCGCGTGCAGATTGACGTTCAAGCCTTGGCCGAATCCCAGCTCGCAAGCGCGCTCGATCTCGGGCACGGCATAGCCCGCGGCGGTCAGCGCGAACGTCGCGGCCAGCGGATTGAGCTCGGGCTCGTAGGCGAATACATAGGCCACGTCGACCACGTAGCCCGCACTCCACTCGTCGCTGCCCATCGTTTCGTCCTCCGCGCCGCCGATCGCCTACCGGATTTCGTCCCGGTTGGAGAAATCGAGCTGGACCGAGGATACGTTCGGACCCCACTCCTCGACCAGCACTTGCTGGCGCTCGCTGAGGCGGCGGTTCTCGCGCGCTTCCTCCGCGCGCGCGAGATGGCGCACGAGCATCGGTACGCCGAAATAGAGCGCCGCGCCGAGCACGGCACCGGCGAACGGCCAGAAATACGCCGAGCCCATCCACAGCGGCGACTGGCGCAGATAGCCGATGGCGCTCAGCAGCACGAAGGGCGTCGCGCCGGCGAGATTGAGGGCACCCACGGAGAAAATCCCGCGCTGTTCGGGGTCGTCGTCGACCATGAAGATCGCCGCCGTCGGCAGGCCCGCGATCAGCAAATAGACCGCCGTCGTCGGCTGCAAGACGACGAGCGTCACGAAAACCAGCCCCGCGCCGGACCACGCGGCGGGCAAAAGCTTGGCGAGGGAGCGGCGGCCGGCCATCCGTCAGCCGCCCAGATGAAAGGCGAGGACGATGAAGAACATCGCCAGCGACAGCGAGCCCGCGGCCAAGGCGGCGGTCTCGCGCCCGCGATACGTCGCCTGGCGCGCGCGATCGATCAACACGAGATCGGCCTTGGAGAGTTTTTCGCTGGCGGACGTGTACTCGTTCTTGGCCGAGGTGAAGCCCTTCTGATCGGCCTCGAGCCCGACCTTGTCGTCGACCAGGCGCACGAGCTCGCGCAGATCGCCTTGGGCGATCGCGGCTTCCGCCCGGTGCTGGATGAGTTCCTTGGTCGATACGCGCTGATAGCGCTCGAGGGTCGGGCGGATGAGCGTGGCGCATTGGCGCGCGAGATTGGGCAGCGAGCCGACCAGATAGGTTTCCTGCAACTCGGCGAGCAGGCGCAAGGCGGCCAGGCGCGTCTCCTCGTCGGCGACGCCCGCCGAAAGCCCGCGCAACGCGGCCTCGTCGGCGGCTACGCGCGCGGCCAGGAAGGCGGGCACGTGACGATCGAAGCCGGTCTGGCCGGTGGCCTCGTCCTCCAGCGCGCGGTCGATCTCGGGCAGCAGATCGCCGGCGGTCTCCACCCAGCCGTCGATACTCAACGGCGACAGGCAAGGCATGCGCGGATCGAGCTCGTACAAGCAGCGCTCGAGCCCCGAACCCACCATGCCGTCGCTCGCCCAGCGCCCCAGCCGCTCGAAGGAATTGATCCGGCGCATGGCTTTTTGGTTGGGCGCCGCGGTCTTTTGCGCTTCGACCCATTCCAGATGCAAGCCCGCGCGGATCGCCGAATCGAGCGCGGGCAATAGCGCGCGATCGGCCACGAAGGCGCGCGCCAGCGCGGCGGCGTAGCCGTCCGGGCGCACGCAGATCCCGCTCACGCGCAACGGCCCGAGCGGATCGAGCGCCAGGCAGGCGCGTGCCACCAGCGGCCCGTCGCCGTCGCGGCCCGCTTGGCTGCCCGAGGTCGCGATCGCTTCGACCTTCTTGGCGGCGGCGTCGTCGGGCAGCGCGCGGCGCGCCCAGTCGCGCAACACGCCAGAACGGACCGCCGCGGCCGCCGGTTGCGGGTGGCGGCCCATGGCGATGGCGATCTCGCGCCCGGTGCGCAGCAGCTTGCCTTCGAACAGAAAGGGCTCGCGCGCCTTGGCGGGCATGGTGAAGCGCGGCAATTGCGGGCGCGAGCCTTCGGCCCATTTGGCGACGGTCGCCAGCGCCCAGCGCTCGGCCGGATCGTCGCACAGCAAGCCGCGCAGCAGGTCGTACATTTCCGTCGGCGGATGGTACTTGCCCGCGAGCGCATCCCAACTGCCCACGTCCAAGCGCCGGTCGAGGATCGCTTCCTCGGAAAGATCGGCGAGCGGCCATTCGCCGCGCAACAGCGCCAGCACCGTCGCACCCAGCGAAAAAAGATCGTCCCCGGCCACGCCGCCGCCCTTGCCGTAGGGATCGCACATCGCGAGCTCCATCGGCTCGCAGACCGCCGGCTGCAACGCGCCCGCGGGGCCGGCCGTGGCGGGACCCAGCGTCAGGCGGGTCTTGCCGAAGTCGTACCAATAGATGTTGTCGGGCCGGATCGCGCGATGCGCCACGCCGCGGCGGTTCATCTCCGCCAGCACTTGCGTGGCCGGCACGACGAAGGCGCGCGCGAGCAGCCGCGCGTCGATCGGATCGATGCGCTTGCCTTTGCGCAACACCGGCGGGCCGGCGGGCGTCTCGTAGACCATGGCGAAGCGCTGCGCGCCGTCGGGCCAATTCACCGGGCCCGCATCGAGCAGCTTGACCATGCCCGCATGGTCGAGTCCGCGCAGCTGCGCGCACGCGCCGACGCGCGGAAGCTGCTCGGGGCGCGCCACCAGCGCCACGCAACTCGTGTCCGGCCGCGTCGAATCGGTCGTGGCGAACGCCTCGGCCAACGGCCCGGCCATATCGAGCACGGTCTGGGTGGGATGGATGCGGAAGCGCTCACCCAACGCCACGGGCTCGCGCCCGCCGACGGCGCTACGCAATGCCGCTCCCGCTTCGCCGCCTTCGGCCATTCCGCGAATTCCCCTAGCCGCGCGCGGGGCTTGGCCCACGCGACGTTATGGAGTTTCACGGGAAACCGGTCGCGGTCAAGCGGACTTTGCGCTACGCGGCGTTCGCGGGCGTCAAATCCAACAGCGCGGGCGCCCTGTCGATAATCTCGTGCAGGATTTTTTCCGCCAGCTCGACGTCGCGACCCGTGTCGGCGGGCAGCTGGCTCGCGAAAGGCTCGCGCGCGAGCGTGTTCTTGAGGGCGTAGAGCGAGCGCAGCTCGCGCAGGAACACGTCCTTGGCGCCGAGGGGGAACACGCGCTGGCCGGCGAGCGCGCCGATCAGATCGATCGACGCCTTGAGCATGCGCGCCATCGCCTGGACGCGTTCGGTCAGCAGCCGGCTTTCCAGCACGGCGCGCGCGGGGCCCGGTTCCACTTTCTTGATCCGGTACTCGATCAGGATGCAGAACCCGTCGAAATCGGCGACCGCGTCGGCGAAATGCTTGTAGGCGCCGAAGGAGGAGCGCGCGATTCCGGCTTTGGCGTCGGCGATCGACTCGTCGATGGCGCGGGTCTTGTCGATCAGCGCCTCGAGGAAGCGCTCGGCTTCGATAGCGGGGTTGACAGCGCGGGTCATGGCCTCGACTCTGGCGGTGGCGCGGGGTTTCGCGCGCGACGTCGAAAACGCTACGCCTTCCGCCTTAAGTCACGGTTAAAACCGAAATGTCCGGATTCGCCCTCGCCACGATCGAAGAAGCGGCCGCCCGCGTGCACCGCGCGATGCCGCCCACGCCGCAATACGCTTGGCCCTTGCTCGCCGCGCGCCTGGGCGCCGAGGTATGGGTCAAGCACGAGAACCACACGCCGGTGGGCGCCTTCAAGGTGCGCGGCGGCGTGCTGCACATGGCCGATCTCGCCAAGGCCAAGCCCGGCCTTGCCGGCGTGATCGCCGCCACCCGGGGCAATCACGGCCAGTCGATCGCCTACGGTGCCGCGCGCGCGGGCCTGAAGGCGACGATCGTGGTGCCGCTGGGCAACTCGGTGGAAAAGAACGCGGCGATGCGCGCCCAAGGGGCCGAGCTCGTCGAGCACGGCCACGATTTCCAGGCGGCGCTCGAGCACGCGCGCGCGCTGGCCGAAACGCGCGGGCTGCATTTCGTGGGCTCGTTTCTGCCCGATCTGGTGCTCGGCGTGTCGACCTACGCGTACGAGTTCTTCAGGGGCGCGCCGGCGCTGAGCCGCGTGTACGTGCCGATCGGCCTGGGCTCGGGCATTTGCGGGGTGATCGCCGCGCGCGACGCGCTGGGCCTCAAGACCGAGATCGTCGGCGTGGTCGCCGAGAACGCGCCCGCCTACGCGCTGTCCTTCGAAGCGAAGAAACCCGTCTCGACCAACACGGCCGACACGCTGGCCGACGGCATGGCCTGCCGCGTGCCGGTCGAAGCCGCGCTCGAAACCATCTGGAAGGGCGCTTCGCGGATCGTGCGGGTGAGCGAAGCGCAATTGCGCGCGGCGATGCGCGCCTATTTCTCCGACACCCACAACGTCGCCGAAGGCGCCGGCGCGGGGCCATTGGCCGCGGCGCTTGCCGAAATGCCGTTCGCGCGCGGCGAACGGGTGGGGCTGATCTTGTCGGGCGGCAACGTGGATCGCGACGTGTTCGCACGGATTTTGCTGGAAAAGGACGCGCCATGACCCGGGAATTGTTCCGCGAGGATTCGTACCTCAAGACCTGTGCCGCGACGGTCGTGGCGAGCGGGCCCGAGGGCGTCGTGCTCGACGCCACGGTTTTCTATCCGATGGGCGGCGGCCAGCCGGGCGACACGGGCACGCTGGCGCTCGCCGACGGCGCGCGGCTTCAGGTGATCGACACGCGCAAGAACGAGACCGGCATCGTGCATGTGCTCGCCCCCGGCGCGGACGCGCCCGCGATCGGCGCGGTCGTGACCGCCGAAATCGATTGGGACCGCCGGCACAAACACATGCGCATGCACACGTGCTTGCACCTGCTGTGCGCGGCGATCCCGGCGGGCGTGACCGGCGGACAGATCGGCGCCGAACGCTCGCGGCTCGATTTCGATCCGGGCGACGTCGTCTTCGACAAGGCGGCGATCGAAGGGACGCTCAACCGTTTGATCGCCGAGGACCATCCGGTG
>JAMNXK010000138.1 GCA_023653245.1 Tagaea sp. | reverse complement strand
TTACCCGATTCGGGAGCTCCTTCGGCGGAGTGGCGCGAGCGACGGGACTTGAACCCGCGGCCTCCGGCGTGACAGGCCGGCGCTCTAACCAACTGAGCTACGCCCGCAAATGCCGGACTCCGCCCGAAGAAGGCGAGGGTTTACAGCCCTCCCCCGTCCCCGTCAAGCGGGGTCGGGCAGCATCCCTTGTTCGAAATCCTCGGACGGCCCGGAGGGCCGATCCGGGGAGCTCGCAAAGAAACGTCGGGCCAAAGGCCCGGCGACCAAACGGCTGCGGCGGCTTGCGCCTCTGCGGCCCCCGGTCGTCGAGGCCTATCTCGCCGAGCGCGGGGTGCGTTAGGCGCGTCCCAGATTTTCGCTCGCGAGCGGGAGACTGCGGATCGGGCGGCCGATCAGCTTCGCGACCGCGTTGACGATGGCCGGAGCGATCGGCGGCAAGCCGGGCTCCCCGGCGCCTCCGGGCTGCGGTGCCGGCGTCTCGATCGCTTCGATGAAGATCTCCGGCGCGTCCGCCATCGTCGCGATCCGGTAGCCGTCGAAATTCGCCACCGACACCACGCCATTCTCGAAATCGAGACGCTCGTAGAGCGCCGCCGACATGCCCATCAGGATCCCGCCTTCGACCTGCTGGCGGAACCCGTTAGGATCGACGACCTGCCCGCCGATATCGAAGGCGCACCAAACCCGATGAACCCGCGCGGCCCCGTCGGCGATGGAAACCTCCGCGATCTGGCCGACGATCGACTCGTAGGACATATGCACGGCCACACCCATCGCGCGCCGCGTCCCGTCCGGCGCCTGGTATGGCGCGGCGGAGCGATATCCCGCCATCCGCGCGACGGTCTCGAGGACGGCGGCGTAGCGCGGCGCGGCGGCGAAGTTGCGGCGCCGGAATTCGACCGGATCCAAGCCGGCCTCGGCCGCGACTTCGTCCATGAAGGCCTCCCGGAAGAATCCGTTCTGGGAGGACGCGACCGCCCGCCAGAAGCCGCATTGGACCGGCTGATGCTCTTCGACATAGTCGACGCGCGCCACGCCCGCGCCGTAGCCCTGGCGCTGGAGCCCCTCGGTGACCGAGCGGTCGAGGCGCGGTTGACCGTCGCGGAATCCGAAATACCAGCGCCCCGGCCCGTCGCCCACGCTGGTCGCATGGTAAGCGAGCAACCGGCCTTCGGCGTCGATCCCCGCGCGCAGCTTCGCGATATGCGCGGGCCGATACCAGTCACGCTTGAATTCCTCTTCGCGGGACCAGACGACTTTCACCGGCCGCCCGACGGCGCGCGCGAGCAGCGCGGATTCGATGGCGAGATCGGGATGCAGCCGCCGTCCGTACGCGCCGCCCACGAACGGCGTACGAATTTCGATCTTGTCGGCGGCAACGCCGGTCGCGCGCACGAGGCCCGCGACGAAGTGATCCGGCCCTTGATTTTCGACCCACAATTCGAGCGCGTCGCCGTTCCAGCGCGCGACGCCGGCCGCCGGTTGAATTTGC
Organism: Tagaea sp.; assembly: GCA_023653245.1. The sequence continues at coordinate 4,712 of JAMNXK010000138.1, read as the reverse complement.
GCGTGGGCGAGTGCTGGCACGCGATAGATCCGTTCGATCCGCTTTGCCGCACCGGCCAGCGCTTGGGCGACCGCGGCCGGTTCGTCCGTGTCTTGCGCGGGCACGCCGGTCTCGTCCAATCGCGAGCGCGCCCGCTCGGCGAAGGCTTCGGACGAAAACCGCGCGTTGTCGTGTCCGGTCCAACGCACGTCCTCCGCGAGACGATCCAAGGCCGCCTTCGCCTGCCAGTATTTCTCCGCGACCACCGCCACGGCGCCGGGCAAGCGCTCGACGGCGATCACGCCGCGCATCGCCAGAGCCGGTGCGGGGTCGAAGGACGCAGGCTCGGCGCCGAAGACGGGCGCGTGGAGCACCGCCGCGTTGACCATGCCGGGCACCGTCACGTCGATGCCGAAGACGGCCGCGCCGGCGATCTTGGCCGGCGTGTCGAGCCGCTTCATCGGCTTGCCGACATACTTGAACGTCGCGGGATCTTTGAGCGTCACCGTCGCCGGAACGGCGAGCCGTGCCGCGTCGGCCGCGACGTCGCCATAGCCCAGCGAACGCCGGGACGCGCGATGGAATAGCCGCCCGTCTTCGGTGGTCACGCTCCCGGGGGCCACCGACCAGCGCGCCGCGGCCGCCTGGATCAGCATGGCGCGCGCGGTGGCGCCGAATTCGCGGTGGAACCGGCCCGTCCAGCGGATCGCCGTAGAGCCCGCGGTCATGCGCCAATTGCCGTTCAAGCCGAGACGATACTGGGCGCCGAGTCCGGCCTGCTCGACGCGGAACTTGGCCGGATCGAGATCGAGTTCCTCGGCGATCAAGCCGGTCAACGACGTGTAAACGCCCTGCCCCATCTCGGCGTAAGCGCATCGGAAGGTGCAGGTGCCATCGGGATTGATCTCGATGAAGCTCGCCGCGAGCGGACGGAAGGGCGGCGTGGTGGCGCCTTGAGCCAGCGCTTCGCTCGGCGCCAAGCGCAGGGCGAACGCGCCGCCGGTCGCCGCCGCCAAGCCGATCAAGAAGCCCCGCCGGCCCGGCCGGAATTGGGGACGCTCCGCGGAGACGAAATCCTCGACGTTCATCGGTGCCTCCTTACGGCAAGCGGGCGGCGAGCTTGATCGCCGCCTTGATGCGGCCATAGGTCCCGCAACGGCAGAGATTCGTCATCGCGCGATCGATATCCGCGTCGGTCGGGTTCGGCGTTTCGGCCAGCAGAGCGGCGGCGGCCATGATCTGTCCGGACTGGCAGTAGCCGCATTGCGGAACGTCGATTTCCGCCCAGGCGCGCTGGACGGCGTGCAACCGCCCGTCCCGCGCCAATCCTTCGATCGTGACGATCCGCTGCCCCCGAAAAGCGTCGACCGGCATGCTGCACGAGCGAACGGGCTGCCCATCGACCAGCACCGTGCAGGCGCCGCACGCCGCGATCCCGCACCCGAATTTTGTCCCGATGAGGTTCAATTCCTCGCGCAAGACCCACAACAAAGGGGTCTCGGGATCGGCATCGACCGAGGCCTCGCGGCCATTGACGTTCAGGGCAATCACAGGGGCGGCCTCCCAACGGTTCGGGACCGGCCAGAATGCGGCCGGTCGGGACGATATGGGGAGGGCCCGCCGGGCGCGCTTGTACGATCCAGTGCGGACGCGGCGTTTTTCTACAGGCCGGCGCGATAGGCCGCCGGGGTGGTTCCGCAATAGCGCCCGAACGTCCGCGTGAAGTGCGCATGGTCGTAAAAGCCGCAGGCGAGGGCGACTTCGGCGATGGAAAGCCGCCGCTCCGCCAGCAACGTTTTGGCGCGACGGATGCGCACGTTGGTCACCAAGCGATAGGGCGAAATCCCGATCGCCGCGCGCAAGGCGCGGTTCAATTGCCAAGGCGACAGCCCGGCCGCTTCGGCCATGGCGGAGATCCCGAATTCGCGGCCCAGATTCGCTTCGGCGAATTCCTCGACCCGCGCGGCGAGCGACCGTTCGGGCGCCGGCGCGAAAGGTTCCGAGGCGGGTGCCACCGCGCCGGCGAGCGCCGCGACGACCGCGTCGCTTGCCAGCGGATCGGCCGGCGCCGCGCCGGAGCGGCTGAGCGGCGCTAGTACGGCCGCCAGTGCCGCCCAGCGCGCGTTGGTGACCGGCCGGTACGTGCTCTGCAGCCGGGGCGACAGGCGCGCGAAGTATCGCGGGTCGATGCGGACCGACAGGAACCGCGTATCCGCACGCTCGTAAATGCCCCATCGCGGCCGGCCGGCGGGAATGAAGGTGACGTCGCCCTCCCGGTCTCGCCCTTCGTACGGACGTTCGCCGTCGGCGATGACCCGCGTGAACTCGGTACCGCCCGCAAGCGTCAAATAGAACGTGTGCCGCGCGCTATCGGCCAAGTTTTCGGAGCGGCGTGCGCGCCAATCGCGAACCGAAACCAGGATTTCGCTTTCGCTCCGCAACATGATTCACCCCGCCGCTTTGGTTTTCGCTTCCGGGAACAGGCCGAGCAGGCCATCGCGCGTGGCGGGCGCCACACCACGCTCGGTGACGAGCGCCGTCACCAAACGCGCGGGCGTCACGTCGAACGCGTCGTTGCGCGCGGGGCTTCCCGGCGCGGCGATATCCACCTCGACCACTTTGCCGTCGGGCAAGCGCCCGGCGATGCGCGTGACTTCGAGGGGCGAGCGCTCCTCGATCGGGATTTCCTTCACCCCGTCGACGACGGTCCAATCGATCGTCGGGCTGGGCAGCGCCACGTAGAACGGCACCTTGTTGTCGTGGGCGGCGAGCGCTTTGAGATACGTGCCGATCTTGTTGCACACGTCCCCGCGCGCGGTGACACGGTCGGTGCCGACGATGCACAGGTCCACGAGCCCGTGCTGCATCAGATGGCCGCCCGAATTGTCGGCGACGATGTGATGCGGCACGCCATGCTTGCCGAGTTCCCACGCTGTCAGCGAAGCGCCCTGATTGCGCGGCCGGGTCTCGTCGACCCAGACATGCACGGGAATGCCCTTGTCGTGCGCCTTGTAGATGGGGGCGATCGCCGTGCCCCAATCCACCGTCGCGAGCCAGCCCGCGTTGCAATGGGTAAGGACGTTCACGACACCCTTGCCGCCCTTCTTCGCCCAGGCCGCTTCGATTAAAGGCAGACCATGATCGCCGATGGCTTCGCAGATGGCGGAATCCTCGTCGCAGATTTCGGCCGCGAGTTTCCAGGCGGCTGCGGCGCGCGCTTGCGGTGCCAGCGGGGCGACCGCCGCGCGCACGCGGGTCAGCGCCCAGCGCAGATTGATCGCCGTGGGGCGCGTGACGACCAGCGTGTCGTAGGCTTTGGCAAGGCCCGCATCCGACGCGTCGGCGTCGAGGCCGAGCGCCATGCCGTAAGCGCCGGTCGCACCGATCAAGGGCGCCCCGCGCACGACCATCGCCTTGATCGCGTGCGCGGCTTGCGCGAGATCGGAAAGCCGCGCGATCTCGAAGCGATGGGGCAGCTTGGTTTGGTCGATGACCTCGACCGCCTTGCCGCCTGGCGCCGGCCAAATCGTCCGATAGGGTTTGCCGTCGACTTTCATTCGATTGGCGCCGTTCTTGGACCGGCCTCGCCCTTCGACAGGCTCAGGGTGAGGCCTACTGAAAAGTGCCTCATGGTGAGCCTGTCGAACCATGAGGTCGCGCGTCGGCGCCGGTGGGCGGTGAGGGGATCGAACCCCCGACCCTCTCGGTGTAAACGAGACGCTCTCCCGCTGAGCTAACCGCCCGGCCCGGCCGGGCTTTTGTCGCTCAGTTCAGTCCGTCCCTCAAGTTCTTCCCGGCTTTGAATTTGGGCGCGCGGCTCGATTTCAGGCGGATCGTTTCGCCGGTGCGCGGGTTGCGGCCCTCGCAGGCTTTGCGCTGGGCGACGTAGAACGTGCCGAAGCCGAACAGCTTGACCTCGTCGCCCTTGCGCAGTTGGCGGGCGATGGTCTCCAGCGCCGCGTCGAGCGCGGCCGAGGCCTGGTCCTTGCTGAGATCGGTTTTAGCCGCGACGGCGGCGATCAAATCGTTCTTGTTCAAGGCGGGGGTTCCGGACTTCGAAATGCCGCCCGATCTAGTCAAGTCGCGCGGCTCGCGTCAATCGCGCCCGCAAGATTTTCCGCCTTGACAGGAAGCCAAAACGGGCGCGGCCGCCCGAGTTATCCCCGGACGGCCGCGCTTGTCCACAATGCGACGCGATTTCAGTGCGTCATCAAGCCGGAGCTGGCGTCGTCGCCGTCCTTTTTGGCGGGCACGGCGTCGATCTCCGGTTCCTTCCACTCGATGGGCACAGGCTGGGTGACCAGCGCGCGCGCCAGCACCTCGTCCACCGTCGAGACCGGCACGATCTCCATACCCTTCTTGGCGTTGTCGGGGATTTCGGCCAGGTCCTTCTCGTTGTCCTTGGGGATCAGCACGGTCTTGATGCCCGCGTGCAACGCGGCCAGCAGCTTCTCCTTCAAGCCGCCGATCGGCAGCACGCGGCCGCGCAGCGTGATCTCGCCGGTCATCGCCACGTCCTTGCGCACGGCGATGCCGGTGAGCACGGAGACGATGCCGGTGATCATGGCCACGCCGGCCGACGGACCGTCCTTGGGCGTCGCCCCCTCGGGCACGTGGACGTGGATATCGCGCTTGTCGAACAGCGGCGGCTTGAGGCCGAAGGTCGTCGCCCGGCTGCGCACATAGGCCGCGGCCGCCTGCACCGATTCCTGCATCACGTCGCCGAGCTTGCC
>JAMNXK010000137.1 GCA_023653245.1 Tagaea sp. | reverse complement strand
TCGGCGTAGTCGGGAATGTCCTCGGGATTGAGCAGCTTGAAGTCGCGGTCGAGGACGATGCGCAGGCCGAGCTTGTCCATGCGCTTCCTGATCGTCTCGCGCCGGCCGACCAGGACGGGAACGCAGATGCCTTCGTCGACCAGCGTCTGGGCGGCGCGCAGCACGCGCTCGTCCTCGCCGTCGGCGAACACGATGCGCTTGGGGGCGGCGCGCGCGCGCTCGAAGATCGGCTTCATGACGAAGCCCGAGCGATAGACGAATTGCGACAGCCGGTCCCAATAGGCGTCGAAATCGGCGATCGGGCGCGTGGCCACGCCCGATTCCATCGCCGCTTTGGCGACCGCCGTGGCGATTTCGGTGATCAGCCGCGGATCGAACGGCTTGGGGATCAGATTCTCGGGCCCGAAGGCGGGCGGCTCGCCGCCATAGGCCGCGACCACCACGTCCGACGGCTCTTGCGTGGCCAGATCGGCGATCGCGCGCACGGCGGCGACCTTCATCGCCTCGTTGATCGTGGTCGCACCAACGTCCAGCGCACCCCGGAAGATGAAGGGGAAGCACAGGACGTTGTTGACCTGGTTGGGATAGTCCGACCGGCCGGTGGCGATGATCGCGTCGGCGCGGATGGCCTTCACTTCTTCGGGCAGAATTTCGGGCGTCGGATTGGCGAGCGCCAGGATCAAGGGCTTGGGGCCCATCTTGGCGACCATCGGGCCCTTGAGCACGCGCGGGGCGGACAGTCCCAGGAACACGTCGGCATCGCCGATCACGTCGTCGAGCGTGCGCGCGTTCGTGTCGCGCGCGTAGCGGGCTTTGCGCGGGTCCATCTGCTCGACGCGGCCCTTGTAGACCACGCCGGCGATATCGGTGACCCAGATATTCTCGGGCTTCACGCCCAGATCGACCAGCAGATCGAGGCAGGCGAGCGCCGCGGCACCCGCGCCGGACGTCACGAGTTTGACCTTGGCGATATCCTTGCCGACCACCCGCAGGCCGTTGAGGATCGCCGCCCCCACGATGATCGCCGTGCCGTGCTGATCGTCGTGGAAGACGGGGATTTTCAGGCGCGCGCGCAGCTTGGCTTCGATCTCGAAGCACTCGGGCGCTTTGATGTCCTCGAGATTGATGCCGCCGAAGGTGGGTTCGAGCGAGGCGATGATATCGACCAGCTTGTCGGGATCGCGCTCGTCGATCTCGATGTCGAACACGTCGATGCCGGCGAATTTCTTGAACAGTACCGCCTTGCCTTCCATCACCGGCTTGGCGGCGAGCGGGCCGATGGCACCCAGGCCGAGCACGGCCGTGCCGTTGGTCACGACCGCGACCAGATTGGCGCGCGCGGTGACGGTGGCGGCTTCGGCCGGATCGGCGACGATGGCTTCGCACGCCGCCGCCACGCCCGGCGAATAGGCGAGCGCCAGGTCGCGCTGGTTGGCCAGCGGCTTGGTCGCCGAAATCGCGAGTTTCCCGGGCTGGGGCAGACGGTGATATTCGAGCGCCGCTTCGCGCAGCTTGTCGTCCGCCATATCGTCCCGCCGGATGGAAAAAGAGAGATGGTGCGGTCGAGAAGACTCGAACTTCCACGACCTTTCGGCCACCAGCACCTCAAGCTGGCGCGTCTACCGTTCCGCCACGACCGCACATCTGGGAAGCCGGGTGTCGCCTTCCGAGGAAGGCTTGCCAAGCACGGACGCGGGGGATACCAAATCGGGCCCGCCCTGGCAAGCGCCCCCGGTTCCCGGCAGTGTCTCAGTTTGAAAGGGCGACGATTTCCTCGGGCGTCCAGACGTGATCGGCGACCCCAGCGGCCATTGCCGGGGTAATCCGAAGCGTCTTGTGGATGCGCCCGAAATTGTAGTGCATGAAGTGCAGCGCGACGGCATGGGCGTGGTTTTCGACCTTCTTTGAGAAGGCGTTGGTCAACCGAGTAAAGCGCCGGATCGACATCCGCATGGTGAGGTTCTGCCGCTCAACGTAGCTAGTGCTGACGTGCTTCTGGTCCGGGTGCCCAACGACCTTTCGCTTTTCGGCGCCCACGCAAACCGCCGGGCTGTAGCGCTTCTCAGCGCCGGACGGGTGTCCATAAATCTTGTTTAGCATGGCGTAGTCGATATCGCTGCCGAACGCGCCTTCAACCGCGTTTAGATACGGATGATGGCCGTCGCTGGTGAGTTGAATGCGCCCCGCCAGGCGCGAGGCCAGATCGCCAATGAACGCCTGGGCGGCGTCGCGATCCCGCTCGCCAACGAACCACGACGGAACCAGCTTCGTATCGGCGCAGATCGCGGTCCAAGTCCAGATATCGCCATAGCCTTGGGCCTTTTGTTCGTAGGTCGCGTTCTTTTCCTTCGCGCCCACAAACGACCAGATTTCATCGACCTGGACGCGCTTGCACGGCAGGCCGCGAAGCTTCCGATCTTGGAAGTCCGACGCCGCCTGCCCCACGTCCACCAGCAGCTTCGTGACCGTGTTGATCGACACGTCCGCGAGGCGCGACGTTGCCCGAAGGCTGTTGCCTTCAACCAAGAGGTCGAGGATTTGAGCGCGGGTCTTGATGTCCAGGCGGTTCATACTGAACATTATGCTTAAGCGAACATGCAAAGTCAAGCAGGAAACACACAATCAAGCGAGCCGCTTGATTTGGCCCGCCGCCGTCGCAGAGTGTTGTGGGGCGGGAATCATCGGGCTTGACGCCCTGAGTGGAATCGTCGTAAAAACAACGCGCGGGGCTGGAGACCCCGCGCGTTAGTCCTCAACCCAGCTAGAGCAGAGGAGGTTGCGAAGAAGATGACGGCCAAAAAACCCTAGAGGGGGCCTAGACCCCTGATGTCCGGGGCTCGAAGGCGAGCCGTTCCGGCGGTCATCGCACCCAACCGGGACGGCTTCCCTATATCACTTGTCGATTTGGGAGGCAATAATCATGAGCGATTCACCGATCTCTGATCCCTACGCTGCGGTCTTGGCCGACTTGCGCGTGAAGCGTGACAAGATCGACCAAATGATTTCATCCATCGAAGCGTTTCGCGGCCAACAGGGCGCCACGGTGGCCTCGGGTGACGGGTCCGGCGCAGGCCCTGCTGCGCCAACCGATGGCCCCGGAGCCTTCCTGGGGATGTCGATTGCCGACGCCGCCAAGAAGCTGCTGTCAGCACGCAGGCAACCTCTCAAGAATGCCGACATTGTCCTCGCGTTCAAGGCGGGGGGCTTGGTTCTCAATTCCGCTGAACCGGCAAACACCGTCGGATCGGTACTCAATCGCCGCTTCACCGAAGTTGGAGACATCGTGCGAATTGATCGCGGTACTTGGGGGCTTAAGGAGTGGTATCCGAACAGGACGTTCAAGAAGAAGGGCGACGACGCGGATACTTCTTCTAAGTCCGGTTCCAGCGCGCAGTAGCGGCTTTCTTCGCTATCGCACGGCGGCGGGATGGGTTGAGCGCGTTTGCCCGAGCCCTGCCGCCCTTTGCGCCACCGAGTCGCCCCAAAGCTACGGCGGCGGGGTTCTTGCCGTCGTCGGCTTTGGCAGTGGGTTCAATCTCGCCCGTCGCCATTCCGACGATCATTCGGGCGAGTTGGTTTGCATCTCGGGGCATCTTGCTTGAGCGTTTAGGCATGGCCGGACTATGCCACGCGCGGCCCATCCGCGCTATCGTCCGTCAAGTCCGTTAATCTTCAAACTGAGACACTACCCGGTTCCCGTGGAATGACCTGGAAAAACAAGCCCCTGGACGACCTCGAATGGACCGTGCGCGACGGCCGCAGCGATTACGCCGCGACCCTCGCCGAAATGGAGGCGCGCGCCGACGCGATCCGCGCGGGAACCGCACCCGAAGCGGTCTGGCTGGTCGAGCACGACCCGATCTATACCGCCGGCACGTCCTCGCGCGCCGAGGATCTGCGCGACGCGCGTTTCCCGGTGTTCCAAGCGGGGCGCGGCGGGCAATACACCTATCACGGGCCCGGCCAGCGCGTGGCCTATGTGATGCTCGACCTCAAGGCGCGCGGCGGCGACGTGCGCGAGTTCGTGCGCCGGCTGGAGGAATGGATGATCCGCGCCCTCGCGCGCTTCAACGTCAAGGGCGAACGCCGCAAGGGGCGCGTGGGCATCTGGGTCGATCGCGGGCCCGACGGGCGCGGGCAGCGGCGCGAGGACAAGATCGGCGCGCTGGGCGTGCGGGTGAAGCGCTGGGTGACGTTCCACGGGATCTCGCTGAACGTCGATTGCGATCTCACGCATTTCGCCGGGATCGTGCCGTGCGGAATATCGGCGCCGTCCTACGGCGTCACCTCGCTCGCCGATCTCGGCCTGCTCGTGTCGATGCCGGAGGTCGATATGATCCTGCGGGACGAGTTCGACTCCGCTTTCGGCTGACCGGCGCCGCCGTTAGCCTTCGCCATCATGTCGCCCAGAGCCGATCCGAACGACCGGGAAGAACGCGAAGCCTGGCGCGCGCGCGTGGGCGATGCCGACAAGGTCGAACGCGCGGCGCGCGCCTTGATCGCCGGCGATGTCGGGCCGGTCGCGGATACGCTGGTGGAGGCCGGTTTCGGCATTCCCTCGATCGCGATCGATCCGCCCGAGAACGCGCTCGACCTCGCTTCGATGATCGCCCTACATCGATACTGGCGCGCGCGATGCGGCGACGACGGCGCGCCGCCGCGCGCGTCGACGATCGATCTCGCCGAATTGAGCGACGTTTCGGACCATATCGGCCATCTGCGCACCGAAGGCGCCGGTTACGACTACGTCTATGCGGCCTACGTCCCGGCCGTGGCGCGCCATGTGGGGCGCGACTGGACGGGCTGGAGCATCGGCGCCATCGCCCTCAAGATCGCCAACGCGCATGGCGTCCTATATCGCGCCTTGCAAGCGGCCTGCGCGCACGCGCGAAAACCGGTCGCAAGCCGCCACGATGCGCCGGGCTGGGTCGGCGCCACGTCCTGGCGACGGCTGACCGTGCCGTTCGTCGATCCGACGGGCGCCGTCTCGGAGTTCTTGGTCGCGACCGTGCCCATCGCGTTCCGCCAGCGCACGGCCGAGGAAGAGGCCGAGTTCCGCCGCCGCGTCGATCCGCGCCCGAAGGAGGATTGATCGCCCCCCGGCGTTCGATTCCGCTTTCGGCTGACGGGCGCCCGCAGTAAATATTGCGGCGTATGCTGCCCGCCGCCGATCCCTCGACCCTCGAAGAGCGCGAAGCCTGGCGCGCCCGCGTCGGCGATTTCGACGCGGTCGCGCGCGCCGCGCGCGCGCTGCTCGCCGGCGACATGGGGCCGATCGCGGAATCGCTGAACGAAGCCGGCATCGGCCGCCCGACGATCCGGATCGATCCGCCGGAGAGCGATCTCGACCTGCCGCCGCTGCGCGCGCTGTGGACCTTCTGGCGCGCGCGCACGGGCCCGGACGGCGCGCCGCCGCCGGCCTCGGTCATCGACCCGGTCGAACTGCGCGACGCGCTCGGCAACCTCATCCTGCTCGATTCGATCGGCGACGGGACCGACTTTCTCTACCGCCTTTACGGCACGGCGGTCAGCGCGCATGCGGGCACCGATTGGACCGGCTGGACCATGGGCGCCATGACCGTCAAGACCGGCGGCGGGCTCGGCATCTACTATCGCGCGCTGCAGACGGCGTGCGCGCTGTCGGGCAAGCCCGTCGCGAGCCAGCACTACTCCCCGCCCTGGCTGGGCGCCACGTCCTGGCGGCGGCTGACCGTGCCCTTCCTCGACGAGACGGGCGCTTGCGCGCGTTTCGCGGTCGCGACCGTGCCCGTCGCGTTCCGCCGCCGCTCGGCCGAGGAAGAGGCCGAGTTCCTCCGCCGCGTCGGCCCGCGCCCGCCGGCTTAGAACAAGATGCGTTTTGGTGGAAAGGTCGTGCCGACCTCATGGTTCGACAGGCTCACCATGAGGTTTGAAAGTAGGCCTCATCCTGAGCTTGTCGAAGGAGAGGCCGGTCCAAGGCTGCTTCCGACAAGACACCTCCCGCTCTAGACGATTTCGCTTCCGGCCGGCGCGGGCGGGCGGGCCCGAGCAAGCGCTACTCCGTCGTCGGCAACTGCGAGAACCCGGTCCAGCCTTCGTCGGGACACGCCTCGCGCGACACGTCGGTCACGCGCGCCAGCGGCGGGCCTTGGCGGCAGGCCTCGATCATCGACTCGATCGTCGCGGGGTGGCCCGCGAACACCGCTTCGACCGTGCCGTCCTTGCGGTTG
>JAMNXK010000136.1 GCA_023653245.1 Tagaea sp. | reverse complement strand
GTGATCGACGTCGAGAAAGGCAAGCGCTTCATCGGCCTTTCGGTGATGATGACCAAGGAGCGCACGGTCTTCGTCGCCGACGCCACGGTCACCGAGCTGCCCAACGCGCGCGACATGGCCGAGATCGCCATCGCCGCCGCGGCCGCCGCACGCAAGCTCGGGCACGAACCGCGCGTGGCGCTGACCTCCTTCACCAATTTCGGCAATCCGCACCGCGAGAAGGCGGCCCAGGTGCGCGAAGCGGTGCAGGAATTGGAGCGCATGAACGACGGCGGGCGCGGCATCGACTTCGAATTCGACGGCGACATGTCGCCGGACGTGGCGCTCGACTACGCGCTGATGAAGAATCTATACCCGTTCTGCCGCCTGACCGGACCGGCCAACGTGCTGGTCATGCCCGGCCTGCATTCGGCCAACATCGCCTCCAAACTCGTGCAGATGATGGCCGGCGGCACGGTGCTCGGGCCGATCTTGGTGGGACTCTCGCAGCCCGCCCAGATCGTGCAGATCGGCGCGTCGGTGTCCGACATCGTCAACATGGCGGCGCTGGGCGCGTTCCAGGCGATCGCGAAGTGACGTGACCCTCGCCGAGTTCCGCGCGTCGCTGACCGGGGCGGCGGCGCCCGAAGGGTTGGCGCGGCCGCTCGAAGCTTTGTGGCATGCGGGCAAAGGCGACTGGAGCGCCGCGCACAAACTCGCCCAGATGGACGAGGGCGAGCCGGACCACGATTGGGTCCACGCCTATCTGCATCGCGTCGAAGGCGATTTGGGCAACGCGGGCTATTGGTATCGCCGCGCCAAGCGGCCGGTCGCGACCGATGCGCTCGACGCGGAATGGGCGCGCATCGCCGAGGCGCTTCTGCGCGCCTAGAACCGCACGATAAGCTGCGCCCACGCTTCGGGCAAGGCGGCCGTCGCGACGGCTTCGATGCGCTTGTCCAGGCCGGTCAGCACCAGAATTCCGAACAGCGCCAAGGCACCGCCAAGCACGGGCGCCACGGCGCCGCTCGCACCCGCGAGCCGGCGCTTGAGAGCCGGCACCGAGCCGCGCGCGGCGTAGCCCAAAGCGATCAACGGCAGCGACGCGCCGAGCGCGAAAGCGAGCATGATCGCCGCGGCTTGCGGCGCGGTTTCGGCTTGGGCGGACAGCGCCACGGCGGCACCCAGGGCCGGGCCCGTGCACGGCGCCCAGGCGAGGCCGAGCACGGCGCCGAGCGCGAACTGCCCGCCGAGCCCGCGCGCGGTCATGCGCGTGGCGAGGTCCAAGACCGGGCGCAACGCGTGCTCGGCGGCGGCCGAGAAGCGTGCCGCCAAGCCCGAGGCGAGCAGCAGGATCCCCGCCGCGAGCATCAAGATCGCCGCCCCCACGCGCAAGAATTCCGCGTCGAGGCCGAGCGCGAAGCCCGCCAAGCCCAAGACCAAGCCCGCAGCCGCGAAGCTGACCGCCAATCCACCGGCAAGCGCGAGCGGACCGAAGCGATGCTCGGCGCCCGCCGCCGCCAGGACGATCGGCAAAATCGGCAAGACGCACGGCGAGAGGCTGGCGAGCATCCCCGCCAGCCCCGCGAGAAACAGCGCGGTCACGCGACGTTACAGCGCGCGGAACAGCAAATCGCGTATGGCGGCGCCGTCGGTGATCCCGGTCGCCCGGCCGCGCTCCTCGCGCCCGCGCATCGCGATCAAGGTCGATTGGCTGCGCACGTTCAAGCGGCGCAGCGCGTCTTTCTGGCTGTCGAAATCGACGGTGAAAAACACCGCGTCGCGCATGCGCGGATCGGCGGCGGCGGCGTCGATATGCGGCTTTTGGACCCGGCAGGTCGGGCACCAGGGGGCGGTCACTTCGACCAGGATGGGCTTGCCCGCGGCTTGGGCGGCGTCGAAGGCCGCGTCGGAGAAGGCCCGGCGCTCGGCGGCGGCGGCGGGAAGGGCCGCGACCAGCGGCAGAGCGGCGAAAAGGGCGAGGGCGTGGCGGCGATGCATGGGGGGCTCCGGGTTCGAGAGGCGCCCCCATTTCGCGGCACCCGGCACGGAGGTTACGCCGCCGCCCGCCCGCGCGCGGGGGCGGGTGGCGCCGGCCCCCGCGCATCGCTTGGACTGGCCGCGTCGTCGATTCGTGCCCGTCCGGAGTCTATGCGGCCCATGCTCGTTGGTTCCCGGGCCCGAAACGACGGGCGCAGGCTCACGACATGACCAGCGCGACCGAGAACCAAAGCGGACAGAACGACTTGTATTCGTAGCGCCGCCCGCCCGCCGCGCAGAATTCCTGGAACGCCTTGAACTCGTGGTTCTGCCAACCCGGGTAGTTCAGATACTCGTCGAATACGATCACGGTGCCGGGCACGATTCGGTCGCCCAGACCGTCGAAGATCGCCTTGGTGCTCTCGTAAAGGTCGCAATCGACGTGGATGAAGGCGAACGACCCGGGAACCGCTCGCTTGAACTCCGGAATGGTGTCGGCGAAGTAGCCGTTGACCAATCGAATGTTTTCTTGCGCCGCGCGGATCGCCGGCGGCCTTCCGCCGAGATCGAAGTGCCCTTTCTTGACGTCGACGAACCAATCTTCCGAGAGCCCCCGGAACGAATCGAACCCGTAGGCGACCGCGTCGATGCGGTCCGCCATGAACGCGAGCGTCTCGCCCTTGTAGACTCCGAATTCGGCGTAGATACCGTCCTTCACGGTGACCATCGCCAAGGCGCGTTCGAGCATCTCCAGCCGCCCCGGCCCCGGATATTTCGACGGGCGCACAGCCGTCGCGGTCGGCATCTTGGCGTTCGCGTAGGCGGCGCTTTCGCGGACGGCGAGGGCGTACATCTGATGGGCGAGATCGCGGTCGTTCTGCCATTGCGTCTGCATTACCGCGAGCGCGATCTTTTGCACGAGTGTGTCGTTGGGATCGCTCATGGACGGGACTCCGCGGTCAGAGAAAGCGTATCGGCTTCGATGGGCGGCAGGCCTGGAACGGACACGCAAACGCCGCCGGAGAAAACGCGGAACTCGAGGTTGATCCGGGGTTTGGTCATGCCGGGCGTAACGTAGGTCCGATGGATGACGTGCTCGGAGAAAATCAGGCAATCGCCGACCGCCAAAGCGGGCGCGGCGAAAGCCTCGCCGTATTCGGCGACGATCCGCTCGCGCTCGATCGTGATCCCGTCATACGCGGCGTTGGCGCTGGCGAGGCCCCACGCCTTGCGGGGAAAGTTCGCCCGGCACGGATCGCGGACGACTTCGAGACCCGGCGCGTCGACGCCCGCGGGATCGAGCGGCGTCCAGCAATTCAACACCGACTTCACCCGGCGATCCTGGGTGTAGCTGTCCTGATGGTAGGGTATGAAGGATTTATCCGATACCGCCGGATCGTGAATACGAAAGCCGTTGCGGTCCATGGACATGCGCAGCTCGCCGCCGCCGAAAAAATCTTCGCAGATCCGGGCATAGGCGCTGCCCGCGAACAGGGTCTTGAAGTCGTCGGCCGTCCAGTGCCCGTCGTTGGCCATCATCTGCGCGGTGCCGGCGCCGTGGGTGTCGAGCATGCGATCCAGCGGGCGCGCGTCCGGCGTCCGCGCGCGCGCGTGCCGCGCTTGGACGTAGTTCTCGATCGCCGCCCGGAACGGCATCAAGGCCTCCGGACGCCAGGCGCCCCGGACGACGGCCGAGCCGGTCCGGCGGATTTCCAAAGCGATCCTTTCGGACTCGGCGGCGGGGAATTCCATGGCTTCAAAACGATCGCGAGGAGACGAACATTGTCGAAAGACGCTTAAACCGATTCGCGCGGACGCGCACGCGTGCAGTCGCCGTCGGCCACCCGTCCCGCAAGGGACCGCCTCAATGGCGGAAATGGCGCATCCCGGTGAACACCATCGCGAGGCCCTTCGCGTCGGCGGCGGCGATCACTTCGGCGTCGCGCATCGAGCCCCCGGGCTGGATCACGGCGGTCGCCCCCGCTTCGGCCGCCGCCAGCAAGCCGTCGGCGAAGGGGAAGAACGCGTCCGACGCCACCACCGAGCCGGCGGCACGGCTTTGCGCTTCGCCCGCGTTCTTGGCCGCTTCGGCGGCTTTCCACGCGGCGATGCGCGAGGAATCCACCCGGCTCATCTGGCCCGCCCCGATGCCGACGGTGGCCCCGCCTTTGGCGTAGACGATCGCGTTCGACTTCACGTGCTTGGCGACCCGGAAGGCGAAGAGCAGATCGTCCAACTCCGCAGGTGTGGGTGCGCGCTGGCTCACGATCTTGAGATCGGCGCGCGTCACGCGGCCCGCATCGCGATTCTGGGCCAGGAACCCGCCCGACAGCGTCTTGATCGCGCGGCCGGGTGCGGCCGGATCGGGCACGCCGCCGGTCAGCAGCAGGCGGAGATTCTTCTTCGCCGCGAGAATCGCGAGCGCCTGGGGCTCGGCGTCGGGGGCGACGATCACCTCGACGAAAATCTTGGCGATCTCGGCGGCCGCTTCGGCCGAGAGCGCGCGGTTGAACGCCACGATCCCGCCATAGGCCGAGACGGGATCGCAGGCCAGCGCCTTCAGATACGCGTCGTGCCCGCCCGTGCCCAGCGCCACGCCGCACGGGTTGGCGTGTTTGACGATGACGCAAGCGGGCGCGTCGAACTCGGCCACCGCTTCGAAGGCCGCGTCGGTGTCGTTGAGATTGTTGTAGGAGAGCTCCTTGCCCTGGATCTGGCGCGCGGTCGCGATCCCCTTCCGGTTCGAGCCGTCGGCGTAGAACGCCGCCGCTTGATGCGGATTCTCGCCGTAGCGCAATTCCTGCCGCCGCGTGCCCGCCAGGCTCAGCCGCGTCGGAAACGCCTCGCCCAATTGGCCGGCGAACCAGCTCGAGATCGCGGAATCGTAGGCGGCGGTGCGCGCGTAAGCCGCAGCGGCGAAACGCTTGCGCAGCGCAAGGTCGGTGGCGCCGCCGTTCGACTCCAACGACGCGATCAATTCGGCGTATTGCGCCGCGTCGACCACCACGACGACCGATTCGTGGTTCTTCGCCGCCGAGCGGATCATCGCCGGCCCGCCGATATCGATGTTCTCCACGCAATCGTCGTAGGCCGCGCCCTTTTCGACCGTCGCTTCGAACGGGTAGAGGTTCACCACGACCAGATCGATGGGCGCGATCTTGTGCGCGTCCATCGCCGCCACGTGCTCGGCCTGCCCGCGGCGCGCCAGGATGCCGCCATGGATGGTCGGGTGCAGGGTCTTGACCCGCCCATCCATCATCTCGGGGAAACCCGTATGCGTGCCCACGTCGACGACCGCGAGCCCCGAATCGGCCAAGGCTTTGGCCGTGCCGCCGGTCGAGAGCAGTTCGACGCCATGACGCGCGAGCGCGGCCGCGAACTCGATCAGGCCCGTCTTGTCGGATACGGAAAGAACGGCGCGGCGGATTTTGACGATGCTCATCGGCGGGGTCTCCTCCGCCGACGGCTCTAGCATTCGCGGCGGTCCTTCGCCAGGGCGACGGCCAACGCGAGCAAGAGCCACAAAGCGGCCATCCACCAGCCTTGCCACAGCCCGTAGCCGACGCCGCCGATCGCGACACTCGCGCACAGCGCGCCCGCGAGGGCGGCGCGCGTCGCGCGGCCGCCGGCGATCGCGCGCGCCAGGAACATCAGGCACGCGGCACCCGCCAGCGCGCCGATCAGCCCGAGCTCCAGCCAAAGCTGGAGGGCGAAGTTATGCGGGTGGAGCGGCATGCGCTCGGCCCCGGGGGCGAATTGCTCTTGCGCGCCGGGCATGGCGCGCGAGGCGTGCAGACCCCAGCCGAGCGCGGGCTTCTCGGCGATGCGGTCGGAAGCGAAGCTCCAGATCGCCGCGCGATGGAAGACCGACGAGCCGCCCGTGCGGGTTTCGGCAAGGCGATCGAAAACCGGCAGCGCGCCGATCAAGGGTGCCGCAAGCACGAATGCCGCCAGCCCCAACGCCAGAAGCTTGCGCCCGCCGGCGAAGGCGGCGAGCAAGACGGCACCCGCGACGCCGGCGGCCAATGCGAGCTCCGCGCCGCGGCTGTTGAAGTTGAAGATCAGGAACGCGGCCATCGCGGCGAGCGCCAGGGCCGCGATCGGCCCGTATCGCCGCAACGCGGCCAGGCAGGCGAGCGGCAGGATCAACGCCAGGATCGCGACGGGCCGATTGAACAGCGCCCAGAAATTGGTTCCCGGGCCGTGCCACAAGGCGGCGAGCGAGGCCTCGCGCGTCCACGCCCACTCGCTGAGCAATTGGGCCAGCAGCAGCATGATGCCCGCGAGCGTGCCGCGCAGCAGCCAGG
>JAMNXK010000135.1 GCA_023653245.1 Tagaea sp. | reverse complement strand
GTGCGAAGATCGGCGAAGGTGCGATCGTCGCCGCCGGATCGGTCGTCGCCGGCGCGATTCCGCCCTATCAGGTTTGGGGCGGCGCGCCCGCCAAATTCATCAAGGATCGCCCGTAGCGAGCGCTTCGATCGCGCGCGCCAGCCGAGCGCCGTCGAAGATCGGCGACGCGGCGAGTGCCGCGCGGATCTCGGCGCGATCGGGCGGCGCCTCGGCCAGACGCCGGGCGATCTCGATATAGGCGTCTTCGTCCCGCGCGATCCACTCGGCGAAGCCGCCATGGGTCAGGATCGACGCGCCGACGCGCGCGGCATGCGTGCGCCCGGGCAGCGAGACGAGCGGCACGCCCATCCACAGCGTCTCGAAACTCGTGATCGTGCCGTTATAGGGCAAAGGATCGAGCGCCACATCGATCTCGGCGTAGGCGGCGAGCGCGTCGCGGACCCAGCCATGCATCGCGACGCGCGCGGGATCGACGCCGAGATCGGCGAACCGCGCGGCGATGTCGACGCGAATTTCCGGATCGGCGAGGCTGCGCGCTTTGAGCCGCAGCTTGGCGTCCGGCGTTTCGCGCAACAGCCGCGCCCAGAGCGCCAGCGTCGCGGGCGACAGTTTGGCGAGGTTGTTGAACGAGCCGAAAACCGGGCCCCCGCTCCGCGTCCGCGCGCGCAAGCCCGCATCGCGCGCCGGCGCGTAAGCGAGAAACCCGCCCGCCACGCGAAGCGGCCGCTCGGTCATGCCGGCATCGTCGGGGTCGGTGACGGCATCGACGATCCGGAAATCCATCGCCGGCAGACCCGTCGTCGCGGGATAGCCGAGCCACGTCGCCTGCACGGGCGCCGGCGCGCGCGCGAACACGCCGAGCCGGCGGCCCGCCGTGTGGCCGGACAGATCGATCAGCAGATCGATCCCGGTCTTGCGCACGAGATCGGCCGCCGCGTCGTCGTGCGACGCCGCGATGTCGTGCCACGCGTCGAAATGGGTCTTCAGTATGGATGTCGTGGCGTCCTCGACCGCGACGTTCGAGAAGGCGTGGATCTCGAATCGGCCGCGATCGTGATGCGGCAGCACGGCGCGCAACACCCAGGCGACCGAATGCGCGCAGAGATCGGCCGACACGTAGCCGATGCGCGGACGCGCCCGCGCGATCCGCGGCGAACGCGGGACCTTCGCCTGCGCGCGCCCCCAGGCGGCATGCGCGGCGACAAGCGTCTCGGGCGTGGTGCGGTCGTCGTAATTGAGCGCGTAAAGCCAAGCGGCCGCCCCGGAAGGATCGTCCGGCGCTTTGGCGCGCACCTTGGCGAGCAGATCGGCCGCGCGCGCCGCGTCGGCGCAGTAGAGCGCGATGTTCGCGCGATTGATCGCGGCGGCCGGATCGCCGGGCCGGAGGGCGAGCGCCGCGTCGAAAGCGCGCGCGGCGGCCGCCGGCCGGTTGAGCCCGAACTCGGCGTTGCCGCGCGCGACGCGCGCCTCGTAGTGGTCGGCCCCGGCGGCGTCGATCGCCGCCAGCGCGTCGGCGAAGCGCCGGACTTGGATCAGCGCCGCGGCGCGCGCGACCGCGGTCTCCGGACCGGGTGGCGCGTGGCTCAACGCGTCGAGCGCTTCGTCGATCCGCCCGAGCAAGCCCGCCGCGGCGCCGAGATTGAGCCAAGCCTCGGCCGATTCGGGCGCAAGGCGAACGGCCGCCAGCGCCGCTTCGCGCGCGCGCGCGGGATCGCCGAGCCGCAAGCGCACGCCGGCGAGGCCCGTCAACGCCCGCGCGTCGTCCGGCAGCAACGCGTAATCGGCCGCCGCCTCGGCCGATCGCCCGAGGCGCGCCAGCGCGTTGGCCCGGTTGAGTCGCGCGCCCGCATGCGCGGGATCGAGCGCCAGCACCTCTCCATACGCCGCGATCGCGTCGGCGCCCGCCAGCGCGTTGGCGCGGTTGAAGGCGATGCCGGCGTCGCCGGGTGCGAGCGCGCGCGCCACGTCGAACGCCGCGCGGGCTTCGGCCGAACGCCCGAGACCCTTGAGACAGAGCGCCAAGGCGCCGCGATATGCGCCGATCGCCGGGCTCAGCGCCACGGCGCGTTCGAGCGGCGCCAGCGCCTCGGCGTCGCGCCCGGCGCCGGACAGCGTCGCCCCCAGCAGATAATGCGCGTCGGCGAGATCGGGCGACTGTGCGGCCGCGCGCGCGAACAGCGCAAGCGCGGAAACGGCGTCGCCGCGCCGATGCGCGTCCAGGCCTTCGCGCAACAGATCGAGCGCGCTCATGTCCGCGCGCGCGCGCACCAGCGCCGCCACAACGCGCGATAGGCGCGCTCGAAGTCCCGCGCTTGGCGCGGCCCGTCGCACAGGACCGAGTTGCGCACGGCGCGGCGTAGCCCTTCGCGGTCCTGATGCTTGGCGTTCGCGGCTTCGCGCGCGGCCAGCGTCACGAAGCTCGCGTCGTCGCCGGCCGCCAGATCGCGCCGCCCGATCCGCGCCAGCATTCCCGTCGACCAGCGCGACACGACGGTGGCGCCCGCCCGCGTCACCACGGGCACGCCCATCCACAACGCCTCGAACGTCGTCGTCGAGCCGGTGAACGGAAACGTGTCGAGGGCGACGTCGACGCGCTCGTAGAAGCGCAGATGGTCCTCGTTCCCGATGGCGCCGAGTTCGAACACCAGCCGGTCCGGCGCCACGCCGTGCGCGGCGAAGCGCGCGGCCAAGTCGTCGCGCACCTCCTTCTCGCGGTAGGCGGTGTGGAATTTGAGCCGCAGCGTCGAGCCATCGACCGTGCGCAGGACCGCCGCCCACAAGGCGATGGTGGCGCTGGATATCTTCGCGGGATTGTTGGCCGATCCGAAGGCGACGGGCGCGCCGGCGGCCGAAGGCGCGCTTGCGGTCGGCGGCGCCCAGTCGAGCGGCGGATGGACGTAGACGGCGCGCAAGCGCACCACGCGTTCGGTGAAACCGTCGCCGCGCGCGGCGGCCATCGTCGGGTCGGCGAAGAAAGCGTCGTAGGCGTCCGTCCCGCTGGTCGCGACGTCGAACGCGTTGATGCGCACCGGGGCGGCGCGGTGGATCGCGGGATCGATGCGGTTGCGGTCGAAATGCTGGGCCATGGTGACCAGCACGTCGATGCCGTCCGCGCGGATCGCGCGCGCCAGCGCGGGCGGATCGAGATCGTAGCTCGTCCGCCAGCCGTCGCTGCGCGCGCGGAAACGCTCGGTCGTCGGATCGACGACGTCGGTGTCGTGATAGACGTGGATGGCGAACCGCGAGCGGTCGGCGTGTTCGAACAGCGCGTCGAAACTTCGCGCCGCCGAGTGGGCGCGCAGATCGGACGTGACGTAGCCCACGCGCAAGCGGCGTTCCGGATCGGGATCGTTGGCGAAAGGCGGCGGCTTCTCGGCGGGTGCGAATTCGGCCGCGGCGGCGGCGCCGAGATCGCGGACCGTCTCGGGCGCCACGTCCGCCGCGTAAAGATGGGCGTTGACGAGGGTCTTCCAAGCTTGCGCGCGCGCGGGTCCCTTGGCGCGGGCGAGCGCCTCGGCGTAGCTGGCGATCGCCTCGCGATGGCGCGCGCGCCACATCAGCGCGCTGCCGAGGTGATAGTGCGCGCCCGCGTCGTCCGGGTCGGCGGCGATCAGCGCGCGCCACAGCCGCTCGGCGGACGCCGGCCGCATGCCGTCCTCGTAGGCGCGCGCCAAGTTGGTCGCGATGCCGCGGTCGGTCGGGCGTTGGCGCAAGGCGGCGACGAACAACTCCGCCGCGCCGTCGTAGTCGCGCAGCCAATAGCGCACGACTCCCAGATCGACCAGCGAGGGCAAGTGCGCGGGATCGAGCGCCAGCGCCGCCTCGTAGGATTCGCGCGCGACCTGCCATTCGCCGCGGCCTTGCGCGGCGGCGCCGCGCGAGTGAAGCTCGTCCGCGCTCACGCCGTGCCGCCCGCGGCGCGTTCCAGGAAATTGGCCAGGAACGCGACCGGCGCGCGATCGCGCCACAGGATCGCGCGGCGCGCGCGCGTGCGCGCATTGAGATCCGCGAGCGCCGCCTTGTCCCGGCCCAGGCGTACCGCGAGGTCCACGTACTCGTCCGGGGTCGGCGCGATCGCGTCGTCGAGTTCCATGCGCCGCAAGATCGCATAGGTGTGTCGCGCGCGCATCGTCGGACCCGGCCATGTGATCGCGGGCAGGCCCTGGGCGATCGCCTCCAGCGTGGTGTTGCCGCCCGACCAGCGCGGCGTGTCGAGGAACAGATCGCACGACGCGTTGAGCGCCGCATAACGCGCGCGATCGAGCCACGGCACGAACACGAGATGACGGACGGGATCGAGCGCGCGCGCTTGGAATGCCGCCGACAGACGCGCGCGGAACCGCGCGGTCAATGCGGGTGCCGTCGGATGGCCGAGGAACACGAATTGCGAGTCCGGCACTTCGCCGGCGATGCGCGCCAGCAAATCGTCGTCTTGCGGCAGGTACTTGAAGATCGACTGGCAGCAAAGGTACTTCATCGCGCCGTCGCGCAAGCCGAACGCGGCGGGCGTGCGTTCGGCCTGCCCGGCCGGCGGCGCGTAGTCGATCGACAGATGGGGCAAACGCACGACGCGCTCGGTGTAGCGCGCGGCTTCGTCCGGCGGTTCCATCAAGTCGCTGGTCAGGAAATAGTCGATCGTGGCGAAGCCGGTGGTCTCGGGATGGCCCCAGGCGACGCATTGAACCGGCGCGAAGCGCAAACACGCCAGACGATGGCAGATCGGATCCATGCCGAGTTCGGGATAGATCACGACATGCGGCCGATCGCGTTCGAGCGCTTGCGCCACGGTTTCGAACCCGCCCTCGGCGAAGCGCTCGAAACAGGCGCGCGCGGCCGGCGTCTGCGCGTCGGGTGCGGGCGACGTCCAATACCCCATCCGCTCGAAGCGCGCGGGATCGAGCCCCTCCATCCAGCCGCGAAAAAGCTTCCAGACCGAGTGATCGCGGAAATAGGCGCTGACGAAAGCGACCCGAAGACGCCCGTCGGCCGCGCGCGGCGGCGGCGCAAGCGGCCCCGCCCATTGCGGGTAGGCGTGCGCCATCGCTTGGCCGACGAACGCGCCGTAGCGGCGTTGCAGCGCCGCGTCGTCCTGGCCCTGATAGGGCAAATAGAACGGATGGTGCTGGCCGACGGCCGCGGCGACGGCCGGATCCGCCGGATCGCAAGCGGCGATCAACGCGTCGAGCGCGCGCGTATAGGCCGCGCGCGCTTGGTCGATCTGGGCGGGCGTGTCGTAGAGGATCGGCAGCTCGGCGAAACAAGCGCCCAAGCGCGCGCCTGCGTTCGCCGGATCGAGCGCCACGGCGCGCGCGAAAGCCTCGCGCGCCGCGGACCGCTCGCCGATATCGGCGAGCGCGGAGCCGAGATTGGCGAGCGCCGGCGCGTAATCCGGCGCCAATTCGCTCGCGCGCCGGAAAGCGGCGATCGCCGCGTCGGGATTGCCGCTTTCTTGCGCCGCCGCGCCGAGATTGTTCCACAGACCTGCGTCGTCCGGCTTCAAGGCCAGCGCTTTTCGATACGCGTCTTGCGCGCCCGCCAGATCGCGCGCCCGATGTCGCGCGAGGCCGAGTTCGGCAAGCGCGGACGCGTTCGACGGCGCGCGCGAAACGGATTGCGCATAGGCATCGCGCGCCGCGGGCCAGTCGCCGAGTTTGGCGCGCGCATGGCCCAGATTCATCCAGATTTCCGCCGAATCGGCGCCTGACGCGATCGCGGACTCGAGCGCTTCGGCCGAGTCGCGCCATTGGCCGAGCTCGAAAAACACGACGCCGAGATTTTGGAAGAGCAGTGCCGTACGAATTCCCATAGCGACAAGGCGGCGGTACTCTATAACCGCAGCCGCAAATTCGCGCGCTTGGTGATGCGCGATCGCCTTGTCAAGAATCGCTGAAATCCCTTCCATTCGAGGAGCATACCTCACTTCGACCGATGTCGCATTGAAGACTCCCACAAGGTTTCCGGGCGCCACTGCCTAGTCCTGTAACGCGGATTCGCCTAAAATTTCTTTCGGATTTTAGAGAATAATGCTTGGCAAGCCTCCTCGCTTTGCGTATATTCGTCCTCGCGAGCGGGCTCTCTCATGCCGAGGGCGCTCGCTGGCTATCTCGGCAGAATGCCGGGAGAACCCCTAGAAAGGAAGGAACAGACCTATGTCGAACTCCATCAATACCAATGTCGGCGCGCTGGTGGCCCTCGCCTCTTTGCGCACCACGCAGAGCGCGCTCAACGTCGCGTCCAAGCAGGTTCAGACCGGTTATCGGGTGGCCGACGCGCAAGAC
>JAMNXK010000134.1 GCA_023653245.1 Tagaea sp. | reverse complement strand
GGGCGACGACGACCAGATCGCAATCGCGCGCCAGGCGGATATGGCCGATCTCGTGCTCGTCGGTCAGGTCGAACAGATCGGTGAAGACCCGTTCGCGCGACAGCGTGCTCGCACTCAAGGGTGTCACGAATTCCTTGGCCGCCACCGTCAGCACCACGCGCACCGACGCGCCGCGCTCGCGCAAGCGGCGGATCAGATCCAGGCTCTTGTAGGCCGCGATCCCGCCCGCGACGACGAGCAGAATGCGCTTGCCGGCCAAGCTACGCGGCGGCGCGGACATGGTTCAGGATTTACCTCCAAAGACGGGGGCATTTTAATCCACCCCCTTCGCAACGGCAATAGCCCGCGAATGAACTACTTGAAAATCAAGTAGATAAGCGCTGCGCCCGCCGCCCCCGCGAAAACCCACGGCCAGGGCGAGGGCCGGCGTCCGGCGCCGAACGCCGCCAGCGTGTCGGGATGCAACCGCACCCCGCCATCGGCGATCAATGCGGCGGCGCGATCGACATTGGCGATCAGGGCAGGGAGTTCCTCGAACCGCGCGAGCAAAGTCTCCGCCCCGCTCAGCCCGCGCGCCAGCGGCCCGCGATGGGCGGTCATCCATTCCTCGATCAGCGGCCGGGCGAGCGACCACATATTGATCGCGGGGTCGAGTTTGCGCCCCACGCCTTCGCACATCAGCATGCTCTTTTGGAGCAGCAGCAGCTGCGGCTGGGTTTCCATCTGGAACTGCTCGGTCACCTCGAAGAGCTGGGCGAGCAGGCGGGCGAGCGAGATCTTCTCCAAGGGCAGGCCCAGGATCGGCTCGGCGATCGCGCGCGCGGCTTGGGCGAAGGCGCCCACGCTTTGCGAGGCGGGCACGAAGCCCGCGCGGAAATGCACCTCGGCGACCTTTTTGTAGTCTTGCGCGAGGAAGCCCGCGAGCATGTCGGCCAGCAGCAGGCGCGTGGGCGCGTCGATGCGCCCCATGATGCCGAAATCGACCGCGACCAGCGTGCCGTCCGCCGCCACGAAGATGTTCCCGGGATGCATGTCGGCGTGGAAAAAACCGTCGCGGAACACCTGGCGGAAAAAAGCGCGCGCGGCGCGCGCCACGATCTCCTGCGGGTCGTGGCCGGCCGCGATCAGCTTGTCGCGCTCGTCGACCGGAATGCCGTGGATGCGCTCGGTGCACAGCGTGCGCTTGGCGGTGCGCGTCCAATCGACGCGCGGGACGCGGAACTCGGCGTCGCCCGCGAAATTCTTGGCGAGCTCGTCGCAGGCCGCCGCCTCAAGGCGCAAATCCATCTCCAGCCGCACGGTCTCGGCCAACGTGGCCACGACGGCTTGCGGCTTCAGCCGGCGCAAGGACGGCGCGAAACGCTCGACCAGCTTGGCGATCCAGGCGAGCAGATCGACGTCGCGCGCGAAAGCGGCCTCCACGCCCGGCCGCAGGACCTTGACGGCGACGTCCTCGCCTTCCGGCGTGCGCGCGAAATGGACTTGCGCGATCGACGCGGCGGCGACGGGCGTTTGCTCGAAGCTCGCGTAGACTTCCTCCAAAGGCCGGCCGAGCTCGCGCTCGATCGTCTCGCGCGCGCGCTCGAAGGGAAACGGCGCGAGACGATCCTGCAATTCCGACAGATCGGAGGCCACCGCTTCGCCCACCAGATCCGCGCGCGTCGACAGGACCTGGCCCAGCTTGACGAAGCCGGGGCCGAGTTCGGTCAGCGCCAGCGCCAATCGCTCGCCGGGGCGCGCGGGCAGGCCCGATTTGCGCAAGCGATGGCCGATGCGCGCGGCGAGCGGGAACAGCGTCTCGATGCCGAAGGCCTCGAACGCGTCGTGCGCGAGCAGGGTGCGCGCGATCTTGGCGAGCCGAATCAACCGGCCGGGCAGGCGATAGACCATGCGCTCAGGTCCGCCAGCCGGAATGGATGGCGACGATCCCGCCCGACAAATTCCGCCAGCGCGCGCGCGAAAAACCGGCTTGGGTCATGCGGCGCGCCAATTCGGCCTGCGGCGGAAAGCGCCGGATGCTCTCGGCGAGATAGCGATAGGAATCCGCGTCGCCCGCCACCCATTGCCCGAGCCGGGGCAGGATCGAAAACGAGTAGGCGTCGTAGAGCTTGTCGAGCACGGGCAGCGCCACGCGGGAGAACTCCAGGCACAGAAAGCGGCCGCCGGGCTTGAGCACGCGCCTTATCTCGCGCAAGGCGGCGTCGGGATCTGTCACGTTGCGCAGGCCGAAGGCGATCGTGGCGGCGTCGAATTTGGCCGACGCGAAGGGCAGCGCCATCGCGTCGCCCGCCACCCAATCGAGGCGGCGCAACAGCGCGCGCGCGCGGCCCTGGCGCAGCATCGCTTCGGTGATGTCGCACACGCGCACATCCGCGCCCGCGTCGTTCAAGGCGAAGGCGATGTCGCCCGTGCCGCCGGCCAGATCGAGGAAAACCTCGCCGGCGCGCGGGCGCGCCTCGTGCACGAAGGCGCGCTTCCACAGCCGATGCACGCCCGCGCTCATCAGGTCGTTCATCAGGTCGTAGCGCCCCGCCACCGAATCGAACACGGCGCGCACGCGGCCGGCTTTCTCCGCCACGGGCACTTCGCGGAAGCCGAAATGGGTGGTTTCGTCCGTCACGGCGGCAACTTAGCGGGTTGGGCTGGAAATGCAAAAGCACCTCGGGCAGGGTCGGAACCGGCCATGCCCGAATTGCCCGAAGTCGAGACCGTCGTACGCGGCTTGAAGCCGCACCTGGAAGGGCGCGTGCTCGCGAGCGCGACCTTGCGCCGCGCGGATATCCGCACGCCCATTCCGAAGGACTTCGCCAAGCGCGTCGCCGGCAAGACGATCCGCGCCGTGCGTCGGCGCGCCAAATACGTGCTGATCGATCTGGCCGACGCCCAGAGCATCGTCGTACATCTGGGCATGTCGGGGCGGCTGGTGCTGCTGCCCGCGCATATCCCCAATGCGGGGCCGCACGATCACGTCGACTTCACGCTGCAAGACGGACCGACGGTGCGTTTCACCGATCCAAGGCGCTTCGGCGTGATCGATCTGCTGCGCGAGTCCGAGTTCGCGTCCGACAAACGTTTCGCCGGGCTCGGCCCCGAACCGCTCGAAACGTCGTTCGACGCGGCCATGCTCGAAAAAGCGCTGGCGGGATCGCGCGCGCCCTTGAAGGCGGCGCTGCTCGACCAGCGCAATGTCGCGGGGCTCGGCAATATATATGTCTGCGAGGCGCTGTTCCGCTGCGGCTTGTCGCCCACGCGCAAGGCCGGCACGGTCAAAGGCGAGAAAGCCAAGCTCTTGTGCGCGGCGATCAAAGCGACTTTGGGCGACGCGATCCGCGCCGGCGGATCGTCGGCGCGCGATTACGTGCAGGCTTCGGGCGAGCTCGGCTGGTTCCAGCGCCAATGGAAGGTCTACGACCGCGAGGGCCAGCCTTGCCCCGGCTGCGATTGCGGCAAAGCCGTCAAGCGCATCGTCCAGTCGGGCCGCTCCACTTTCTATTGTCCCAAGCGCCAGCGCTGACGTAAGACTTCTCCCCGCATGCGCGCCCTCCTCGCCGCACTCCTGCTTGTCGCCGCTTTGGCCGCGCCCGCCCGCGCGCAAGGCGCCTTCGTCGCGGGCATCGAGGATTTGCCCTTGATGCCCGGCCTGACCGCGCAAGGCGAGGCGAGCGTGTTCGACGCCCCCCAAGGCCGCGTGGTCGACGCGACCGCGCAAGGGGCGCCAAGCCGCGCCAACGTGCTCGAATTCTACGCCCGCACGCTGCCCCAGCTGGGCTGGCGCGCCGAGGGCGAAGGCCGTTTCGCGCGCGAGGGCGAGCGGCTGGTTCTCGAATTCCCGGCGTCGCAAGGTGCGACGCTGGTCCGATTCTTCCTGCGCCCCGAGTGAGGATCCATGACCTACGAAAACATCCTGGTCGAAACCCAAGGTGCCGTCGGCATCGTGCGCCTGAACCGCCCCAAAGCTTTGAACGCGCTGTGCGCGGCCTTGATCGCCGAGCTGGGCAAGGCGCTCGACGCGTTCGAGGCGGATCCGGCGATCGGCTGCGTCGTGCTGACCGGTTCGGAGCGGGCCTTCGCCGCCGGTGCGGACATCAAGGAGATGGCGTCCAAGACCTATATGGACGTCTACCTCACGGACTTCATCACCCAAGGCTGGGAGCGCGTGACGACCTGCCGCAAGCCGATCGTCGCGGCGGTGTCGGGCTTCGCGCTGGGCGGGGGCTGC
Source organism: Tagaea sp. (assembly GCA_023653245.1). Next base: position 2,110 of record JAMNXK010000134.1, on the reverse strand, counting down.
GAGATGGCGATGATGTGCGACTTCATCCTCGCCGCCGACACGGCGAAGTTCGGCCAGCCCGAGATCACCATCGGCACGATCCCCGGTGCGGGCGGCACGCAGCGCCTGACGCGCTTCGTGGGCAAGTCCAAGGCGATGGAAATGTGCCTGACCGGCCGGATGATGGACGCGGCCGAGGCCGAACGCGCGGGCTTGGTGAGCCGCGTGGTGCCCGCGGCCGAGTTGATGGACGAAGCGATCAAGACCGCCGCGAAGATCGCCGGGCTGTCGCGCCCCATCGTGATGATGGCCAAGGAAGCGGTGAACCGCGCCTACGAGAGTACGCTGGCCGAGGGCGTGCGCTTCGAGCGGCGGGTGTTCCACGCCACCTTCGCGACCGAGGATCAGAAGGAAGGCATGGCCGCGTTCGCCGAGAAGCGTCCGCCGCAGTGGAAAAACCGTTGATTCGACGGACGATTCCGGGCGGTTGACGCGTGCGGCCCGGCGGCCTATAACCCCCGGCCTTCGCGCGTTTCCGCGCGGACAGACATTCCCTTCCTTTTCGAGAATCAAAATGGCGAACACCTCCTCCGCGAAAAAGGCCGCGCGTCAAACGCTGCGCCGCACCGAAGTCAACCGCACGCGCATCGGCCGCGTCCGCACGGCGGTCAAGAAGGTCGAAGACGCGATCGCGTCGGGCGACAAGAAGGCGGCGGCGGACGCGCTGAAGGCGGCGCAGCCGATCATCGCGCGCGGCGCCAAAACCGGCACGCTGCACAAGAACACGGCGTCGCGCAAAGTCTCGCGCCTGTCCGCGCGCATCAAGAAGCTCGGCGCCTAACTCTTCGGCGCCGGCGTTCCGGCATACGAAATCCGCATCCGCGTTTTTCGCCGCGCGCCGCCGCGCGCGCGGCGCGAACTTCGCGCGTACTTTCGAAACCAGCGCTCAAGTCCTTGAAACGAAATCGGCCGCGCGCGCCCGCGAAATTTTTTTGCGCGCGTCGTCGCGCGATGCGCGCGCGCAACGCTCCGCACGAATTGTCCGTCGAATCGAAAGTCAAGCGAAGGAAGCGCACGACTCCAGTTGCGAGTCGCCGCGCCGCGTGATTTAGTCGGATCGTCCTCGCGACGAGAACGCCGGATATATCCGGCGCGCGGCGCACGGGACGAGGGACGGCGAAGTCCGCTCTATCTTGCGAGCGAAAGATCGAACGGACGAAAGTGGAGACGAAGATGCGACGCCGACCCTCCGATTGGCGAGTGATCGAGACGGCGCGGGAAACCGCGCCGAGCACCCGCACCCTTCCGTCCGGCGACGCTACGTCGACGGAAAAAGAAGGGGCGGCGTTGGCGAAGTCTGGAACAACACAGACGCGAACGCAGGGGGCGACGACGGTGAATTCGGGTTCCGACAATGCGCGCCCGCCGATGGTCTTCGGCCGGCGCGCCACCTATTTCGACAATCCGCGCTTGGCGCTGTTCGCTCCGCCGCGATGGCCGGGCGGAGGCGGCGGGCGTTCCGCGCGACGATCGGCCAAAAGCTGATCTTCGGCCGCGCGGAACCAAACGGCCTGGCGGGGGATACGCGACCCCCTCGCCTTTCGGGACGAGCGCGGGCGGGCAGTCGGTAAGTAGGGAAGTTGGCGGACGATGGGCGAAGCGGCGAAAGACGAAACCAAGACGGATTTGGGCTATGCGGGCGATTTGACGCCGCGCGCGGCTTGGGAGCTGCTCGAAAACGAAAAAGACGCCGTGCTGGTGGATGTGCGCAGCCGCGCGGAGTGGACGTTCGTGGGCGTGCCCGCGCTCGGGCGCGTGGCCAAGGCGCCGCTTTTCGTCGCCTGGCAGAATTACGCGACCGCGCCGGACGGGCGCGCGCAAATGATCCCCAACGGCGACTTCGCTGCGGCCGTGCTCGCTGCGGTGCCGAAATCGGCGCCGGTGGTGTTCATCTGCCGCTCGGGCGGGCGCAGCCGCGCCGCGGCCGTCGCGATGACCGGGTTGGGCTACGCGCGCGCCTACAATCTCGCCGGCGGGTTCGAAGGCGACAAGGATTCCGACGGCCATCGCGGGCACGCGGGCGGCTGGAAGGCCAGCGGCCTTCCCTGGACGCAGGAGTGATGGCGATGCG
>JAMNXK010000133.1 GCA_023653245.1 Tagaea sp. | reverse complement strand
GAATTGCTGGAAGCGCGGGGCGAAGGCCTGGGCCATCGCGAAGCGGCCGGCGGCGAACTGATCTTGGATGTCGTCGCCCATCGCGTTGAGCAGCGTGTTCGACACCGCGTTGCGCGACACGAGCTGGCGCACGGTCTCGGCCGTCTCCAGCGCTTGCGCGCCGGTCAGGTCGATCCGGCCGGCCTCGTCGAACATGCCCGGCCCGAAGCCCGACATCATGTTGATGAAAGCCGACACGCTGTTGTCGGAGGTCGGCAAGCCCAAGCCGAAGCGCGGGCCTTTGGTCAGGCGCGCGGCCGCGTCGACGAAGCCGGGCCAATCGAGCGGCGGGGCCGTCATGCCGATCTCGCGCAGCGCGTCGCGGCGATAGAACACGATCTGCGAGGGCGACGGCCACAACGGCAGCGAAACGCGCTTGCCGGCGAAAACGGATTTGCGCAGGAAGGCGTCGAACATGTCGGGCAGCGCTTCGCGGCGGAAGGCGGGCGTCAGATCCTGATCGAGATCGGCGAGCGCGTTGCGATCGACCACGAGGCTGAGGAACGTGTCGCGCATCCAGATCAGGTCGGGCGCGCGGCGCTGGGCGCTCGCCGCGACGAAGCGCGTCTCCAGCTCCTGGAAGGGCTGGGATTCGACCGTCACGGTCGTGCCGGGATTCTTGGCTTGGAAGTCGTCGATGATCGCGCGCAGCACGCGCTCGCGCGGCGAGGTGCCGCTGGCGCTCATGAAGGTCCAGACGCGGATCTGGCCCGACGGCGTCTGGCCGAGCGCCGTGCGGTTCGCGAACGGCGCCGCGAGGCCCAAAGCCGCCGCGCCGGCAAGCACCCGCCGCCGGGACGTCCCGATCTTCGATGTCTTCATGGCCGCTTCTCCCCTTCTTTTCGGTTTTGTCGTTGCGTGCGGCCCCGCGCGTCAGGGGCCGATCGTGTTCAGCAGGCGCACGCGCCCGTTCAGCAAATGCCGGCGCGCCGCCGACCGCGCCCGTTCCGGATTGCGCGCCGCGATCGCCTCCACGATCTCGCCGTGCTCGACGGTGATGATCTCGCGCCGCTCGGCGGGCGACAGCACGCCGCGCACCTGGCCCATGCGCGCCCATTCGATGACGTGGTTGGCGAGGGCCGCGATCGCGTCCTCGAGCTTGGGGTTGCGCGCCGCCATCGCGATCGCGCGGTGGAACGCCGCGTCCTCGCGGCTCGCGCGGCCGGTCGAAAGCCGCTCGATCAACAAGGCTTGCGCGGCGCGGATGCGCGCGAGGTCGTCGTCCGTCGCCCGTTCGGCGGCGAGCGAGGCCACTTCGCTTTCCAGCGCCAGGCGGAACTCCTGCCAGGCGATCAGCTCGTCGACCGACGTGATCGTCGATAGCCGCACCAGCTCGGCGGGCGGACCTTCGGTCAAGAACGAGCCCGATCCGCGACGCGAGCGCACGCGCCCTTCCGCGCGCAACCGCGCCAGAGCCTCGCGCACGCTGGCGCGCGACAAACCCATTTGCGCTTCGAGCTCGGCTTCCGACGGCAAGCGGCCGCCGGCCGCGAGCTGGCCGCTTTCGATGAAGCCGCGGACATGCCGATAGGCCTGCTCGGCGCGGCTGAAACGTTCGCGGGGTTTCGTTGACATCGTTTTCACAGTCTGTTTACTATCAACTTGTCTGACATCTTGTCAAGCTGGAAACGACACCGGGGGAAGCGACGATATGGCCGCCACGACAACCGCATCCGGCGATCGGATCGACCGGGTCGAGCTCCACGAATTCAAATACGATGTCGCCAATATAGGCTTGGATGCGAGCGGCAACCGGAGCGTCGCGCGCGGTGCGACGACCGAATTCAAGGCCTTCGCGCTGACGATCTCGACCCAGCGCGGCGCGCGGGGCGAGTATGTCAGCGTCCATAGCGGCAAGAGCGGCGTACTTGTCAGTCAGGTTCGCGGCCTCCTGCCCTTGCTCCTCGGCGCCGATCCGGAAGCGCGCGAGGCGATCTTCAACAAGCTCAAGCGCGCGCATCGCCATTTCATGGCCGTCGGCCACTCGGCGATCGACATCGCGCTGTGGGATCTCGCCGGCAAATCGGCGAAGCGGCCGGTGTGGCGCTTGTTGGGCGGCTATCGCGATCGCCTGCCGGTCTACGCCAGCACGCTCAATGGCGGGCGCGCGGGCATTCTCGACAGCAAGGAAGCCTATGCCGACTACGCGCGCCACTGCGCGTCGCTCGGCTACAAGGGTTTCAAGATCCACGGCTGGGGCGAAGGCGACCGCAAGGAAGAGGCCGGCGTGATCTTGCATGTCGCGCAAGCCGTTGGCGAGCGGATGGAGCTGATGTACGACGCGGCGAGCGAACTCAAGACCTTCGCCGACGCGATCTATGTCGGCAAAGCCTGCGACGAGGCGAAGTACTATTGGTACGAAGACCCGTTCATGGACGCCGGCTGGTCGCCGCACGCCGCCCGCCAGCTCAAGGAACACGTCAAGACGCCGCTGCTGCTGACCGAGCATGTGCGCGGGCTGGAGCCCAAAGTGCCGTGGCTGGTGGCCGGCGCCACGGATTTCGTGCGCACCGATCCCGACTACGACATGGGCATCACCGGGGCGATGAAGACCGCGCATCTGGCCGAAGCATTCGGCCTCGATTGCGAAGTGCATGCCGCCGGGCCAGCGCAGCGCCATTGCATGGCCGCGATGCGCAACACCAATTGGTACGAGCTGTCGCTGGTCGCCCCCGGCGTGAAGAATCCGATCCCGCCGGTGTTCGGCTCGGGCTACAGCGACGAGCTCGACGCGATCGGCGCGGACGGCTGCTTCGCGGTTCCGGAAGGGCCGGGCCTTGGCGTCGAATACGATTGGGCGTACATCGAAAGGAATCGCGTCTCCCTGCAGACCTTCGGCGGCTGAACGCAATGCCCGACACGTGGGACTACATCATCGTCGGCGGCGGCTCGGCCGGATGCGTGCTGGCCAATCGTCTGTCCGCGCGAAGCGCGAACAAGGTGCTGCTGCTCGAAGCCGGCGCGGATTACGCGCCCGGCCACGAGCCCGACGCGATCAAGGACGTCTATCCCTATCGGGCCTCGTTCAACAAAGACTATCAATGGCCCGATTTGCAGGTCCGCTTTCGGCCCGTTCCGCACAACCGGCCCGAAGCTTCGCCGGCGCGCTTCTACGGCCAGGCGCGCATCATGGGCGGCGGCTCGAGCATCAACGGCGAACTCGCCAATCGCGGCACGCCCGACGATTACGACGAGTGGGCGGCGTTGGGTGCCGCGGGCTGGTCGTGGGACGAGGTGCTGCCCTATTTCCGCAAGCTCGAAACCGATCTCGACTTCCGAGGCCCGCTGCACGGCGGCGACGGGCCGATCAAGATCGCCCGCGTGCCCGAAACCGAATGGCCGAACTTCAGCCGCGCCGCGTCCGAAGCGTTCTCGGCGCATGGCTTTCGCGACATCGCCGATCAGAACGGCGTGTTCGACGACGGCTGGTTCGCCTCGGCGGTGTCGATGGACCGGCACCAGCGCGTTTCCGCCGCGATGGGCTATCTCGACGCGGCCACGCGCGCGCGGCCGAATTTGACGATCCGGGCGAACGCGCGCGTCGCCGGGCTGACGATACGCCAAGGAACCGCGACCGGCGTGGCGCTCGCCGACGGCACGGCGATCGAGGGGCGCGAGATCGTCGTCGCCGCCGGCGCGCTGCAGTCGCCCGCGATGCTCATGCGCGCGGGCATCGGCGACGCCGGCGACCTCAAGCGTCTCGGCATCGAGATCGCCGCCGACCGGCACGGCGTCGGACGGAATCTGCAGGAACATCCGTCGATCGCGCTGTGCGCCTGGATCGCCCCGCACGCGCGCATGGGCGCGCATCCGCGCCGGCATCTGCAGATGGCCATGCGCTTTTCGTCGGGCCTGCCCGGCATGCCGCGCAACGACATGTACGTCCAGGTCGTCGCGAAATCCGCCTGGCATCCGATCGGCAAGCGCATCGGCACGCTGTTCGGCTGGATCAACCGGCCCTACTCCACCGGCCGGGTGAAGCTGGTCTCGGCGTCGCCCGCCGACTATCCGGACGTCGCGTTCGAGCTGCTGTCGGACCCGCGCGACTTCGCGCGCATGCGCGACTGCGTGCGCCGCATGGCGGCGTTCTACGCGACGCCGGCGCTGCGCGCGGCGGCCTCGCCCCCGTTCGCCGCGACGCACGGCACGCTTGCCGCCTTGGTCGGCAAGATATCGGCGCCCAATTGGCTGATGACCGCGATCCCCGCGCTCGCGATGGATGTCGTGCCGGCTTTGCGGCGCGCCTTCATCGACAAGATGCTGGCGCCGGAAGGGCCGTTGAGCGACGCGCTCGCCGACGACGAGAAGCTGGACGACATCGTGCGCAAGCACACGATCGGCGGCTGGCACGCCTCGGGAACCTGCAAAATGGGTGCGGCGTCCGACCCGATGGCCGTCGTCGATCCGCGTTCGGCCCGCGTCTACGGCGTGCGCGGTTTGCGCGTGGTCGACGCGTCGATCATGCCCTTCGTGCCGCGCGCCAACACCAACATCCCCGTCATCATGATGGCCGAGAAGATCGCCGACGCGATTCTGGCCGGCGCGTAAGACCGCGCGTTCGTCGCCGGCGCGGCCCCTCGAACCGGGCGTCGCCCTGCGGTAAGGTTCCCGCCGGCCGTGCGTTCGCGCCTGCGCGCAAGGCGGCCAGGCGAGACGGCGTACGTCCGTCGCGGGAAGGACGGGAAATGCGGAATTGGGGCATCATCGGCGGCGGCAAGATCGGGCGGCGCTTGGCCGAACGCGCCCGCGCCATGCCCGGTTGGGCGCCGGCGGCGATCTTGTCGAAGGGCGGCGATATCGATGCGTTCCTCGCCGCCAAGCCCGAACTCGTCTTCGAATGCGCCTCGCGCGAAGCCTTGGCCGATCTGGGTCCGCGCGTGCTGCGCGCCGGATGCGATCTCGTGCCGTTGTCGCTGACGGCGTTCTGCGACGCGGCCGTCGAACGCGCGTTGCGCGACGCCGCCGAGGCGGGACCCGGACGGATCGAGATTCCGCCCGGGGCGGTGGCGGCACTGGACGCGCTCGCCGCCGCGCGCGAGGACGAGCTGCGCGCCGTGGTCTATCGCCAGATCAAATCGCCCGCGATGTGGGCGAAGACGCCCGCCGGCGATCCCGGCACGGGCGGCGCGCGGCGCGTGTTCCGCGCGGGCTCGGCGCGCGAGATCGCGCGGCACTTCCCGCACAATCTGAACACCGGCGTGGGTGTGGCGCTGGCGGGGCTCGGTCTCGACGCCACGCGCATCGAGCTCGTCGCCGATCCGGCGACGAGCGCCACCGCGCACGAGCTCGACATCGACGCGGGGCCAGGGTCCTACTCGGTGCGCGTCGGCGGCCGCGCGGTCGGACCGGGGGCGGACCCGGTCGACTACACGACCTTCGGCCTGTTGCGGATCTTGCGCCGCCGCACGGCGCGCCTGGCCGTCTAACCGAAGCGCTCGATCCGGAACGGCGACATGTCGAAACCCGGATCGCGCCCGGCGATCAGATCGGCGGTGATCTTCCCGGCGATCGGCCCTAGCGTGTAGCCGTTCGACGACACGGCGTTGAAGAAGCCGGGCCGCCCCGGCACTTCGCCGAGCAGCGGCGCGCCGTCGAGATTGACGTTCATCGCCGCCCAGGCGCGCAGCACCTTGTAGCCGTCGAGGGCCGGCACCACGCGCCGGGCGACCCACAGATTGCCCTCCATCGAGCCGCGCAACACGCGGCCCAGACCGGTCGCCGGATCGACCGACGCGGTCCAGCCGCCGCCGACGATGAAGCCGCCGGTGTCCGCCTGTTTGAGCGTGAGATGCCGGTCGGCATGGGCCACGAGCTGCGCGACGATTTTGGGCCCGGGCGTCGTCACCACGATCTGCAACGGTGCCCCCGCCACGGGCACATCGATGCCCACCATGCGGCCGATGCGCGGGCTCCACGGCCCTGCCGCATTGACGATCCGGCGCGCGCGGATGGCGCCGCGATCGGTTTCCACGCGCCACGCCGCCCCGTCGCGCGCGATACCACGCACCTCCACGCCCTCGCGGAAATCCGCACCCGCTTTCTTGGCGAGCGACACGGCCGCATAGGTCGCGGTCAGCGGATTGATCTTGCCCTCCGAGGGACAATAGGCGGCACCGATCAGCTTCTCGGACAAGGCGGGCGCCAAAGCGCGCAGCTCGCTCGCGCCGATCACGTCGCTCTCGATGCCGTAGCTTCGTTCGAGCTTGGTCTTCGCCGCGAGGAACGCGACGTCGCGTTCGCTCTCGGCGACCATCAAGCCGCCGGTCGTGCGGATTTCGAGATCCAGGCCGGACTCGCGCTCGATCTCG
>JAMNXK010000132.1 GCA_023653245.1 Tagaea sp. | reverse complement strand
CGAAACCATCGCGCGCAAGCTGCGCCCGCACGCGCTCCACAAGGTCAAGATCGCCCATCAAGCCGAATACCGCGTGAAGGCCAATTGGAAGGTGATCTTCGAGAACAATCGCGAGTGCTATCACTGCCCCGCCAACCACCGCGAATACAATCTCACCGCCTACGACGTCGACCGCGACCGCGCGATCCTCGATCCGGCCCTCGCCCCCGAAATGGACGCGATCGTCGCCAAGGCCAATGCGCGCTTCGAAGCGCTCGGCTACGACACCGGCGACGCCAGCTCCAACATGACCGGCCGGAATTGGCGCTGCCATCGCACGCCGCTCAAGGACGGCTTCGTCACCCAATCGCTCGACGGCAAGCCGGTCTCCAATCTGATGGGCGACGTGAAGGAATGGGATAGCGGCACGCTGCGTTGCACGGTCTTCCCGAATTTCTGGCAGCACACGAATTGCGACTATGCCTGTGCCGCGCGCCTCACGCCTTTGTCGGCGGACGAAACGCTGGTGCGCGGCTATTGGCTGGTCGACGCGTCGGCCGTCGAGGGCAAGGACTACGCGATTCCGCGCCTGATCGAACTCTGGGAAGCGACGAATTCCCAGGATTGGACGATCTGCGAGAATCAGCAGACCGGCATTTCCTCGCCCGCCTACGCGCCCGGCCCTTACTCGACTTTGCGCGAGCGCAACGTGGCGCATTTCGTCGAGTGGTATCTGGGAGAAATGCGTGGCTGACCTCCCGGCGCATGCGCGCATCGTGGTGATCGGCGGCGGGGCGATCGGCTGCTCGATCGCCTATCACTTGGCCAAGCTCGGCGCGCGCGACGTGGTCGTGCTGGAGAAAGCCGCCCTCACCCACGGCTCGACTTGGCATGCCGCCGGTCTCGTGGGCCAGCTGCGCTCGAAGCGCAATCTCACGCGGCTGATGCAGTATTCGGCCAAGCTTTACGCGACGCTGGAAGCCGAGACCGGCCAGGCGGTCGAATGGAAGCCTGTCGGGAGCTTGCGCCTCGCCTCCTCCGCCGAGCGATGGTCGGAATTGAAGCGCATGGCCACGACCGCGCGCAGCTTCGATTTCGAGCTGCACACGATCTCGGTCAAGGAAGCGGTCGAGCGCTTTCCGCTGATCGATCCCAAGGGCGTGGTCGGCGCGGTGTGGGTGCCCAATGACGGCTCGGTCGATCCGTCGAGCCTGACCCAAGCCTATGCGCGCGGTGCCAAGGCCGGCGGCGTGAAATTCTTCGAAGGCATCCGCGTGACCGGGTTCGAGTCGACCGGCCGGCGCGTGACGCGCGTGCGCACCGACAAGGGCGCGATCGAATGCGAGGTCGTGGTGAACGCCGCCGGCATCTGGGCGCGCGACGTGGCCAAGATGGCGGGCGTCGCGGTGCCTGCTGGCGCGGTCGAGCACCAATACCTGATCACCGAAAAGCGCAACGACATGCCCCAGGGCCTGCCGACCTTGCGCGATCCCGACAACATTTTCTATCTCAAGCCCGAGCCCGGCGCGCTGGCGATCGGCGGCTGGGAGCAAGGCACGCCGACCTTCGGCGCCACCGGCATGGATTTCGATTTCGGGCGCGAATTGCTGCCGCCCAACCAGGATCGGCTCGAGGCCTTCCTGCTGCCCGCCGCCGAGCGCCTGCCGATCTTGAACGAGATCGGCATCCGCACCGTGATCAACGGGCCGATTCCGATCTCGCCCGATGGCGAGCCGATCCTGGGCCTCGCCCCCGAACGCGACAATTTCTACGTCGCGTGCGGCTTCACCTCGGGCATCGCCGCTTCGGGCGGTGCCGGCAAGGCGATGGCCGAGTGGATCGTGGCGGGCGAGCCCGCCATGGACCTTTGGGCCTTCGACGTGCGCCGCTTCGGCAAACACCATATGTCGGCCAAATATCTGGCCGAGCGCAGCGTCGATTCCTATTGGCGCTATTACCAGATCCACTACCCGGTCGAAGAACTGACCAGCGCGCGCGGCGGCCGGCGCTCGCCGCTTTACGACCGGCTCAAGGCGCGCGGAGCGGTGTTCGGCTCGCGCTTCGGCTGGGAGCGGCCGAATTGGTTCGCCCCGGCGGGAGCCGAAGCGATCGACCGGCCGTCGTTCGAGGCGCGGCCGAATTGGTTCGCACCCGTGGCCGAGGAGTGCAAAGCGGCGCGCGAGCGCGCGGTGCTGATCGACCAATCCTCGTTCTCGAAATTCGAGATCGCCGGCCCCGGCGCGTTCGCGGCTTTGCAGCGCATCGTCGCCAACGATCTCGACAAGCCGCCGGGGGCGCTCACCTACACCCAGCTGTGCAACGAACGCGGCGGGATCGAGGCCGATCTGACCTTCGTGCGGCTCGACGAGAACCGCTTCTATATGGTCACGGGCTCGGCCTTCGGCGCGCGCGACCGCGCCTGGATCGAGAAACATCTGCCGCGCGACGGTTCGGTCGCGCTGACCGACGTCACCTCGGCGCGCGCCGTTATCAATCTCGGCGGGCCGCGCGCGCGCGACATCCTCGCGAAGGTCGCGGAAGGCGACGTCGGCAACGCCGCCTTCCCCTACATGACCGCCAAGGAGATCCGCATCGGCTATGCGCCCGTGCTCGCCTTGCGGGTCACCTATCTGGGCGAGCTCGGCTGGGAGCTGCACATGCCCGTCGAATACGCCGCGCATGTCCACGAGCTGCTGACCGAGGCGGGTGCCGCGTTCGGCGTCAAGGATGCGGGCTATCGCGCCATCGAATCCTTGCGCCTGGAAAAGCGCTATCTCTATTGGGGGGCGGACATCACGCCCGACTACACGCCTTACGAAGCCGGGCTCGGCTTCTGCGTGGCGCTGGACAAGAAGTCGGATTTCGTCGGCCGGGCGGCGCTGGCGAAAGCGAAGGCCGAGGGCCCCAAGCGCAAACTGATCGTGCTGACGGTCGAGGCACCCGTGCAGCTCTATGGCGGCGAGAGCTTGATCCGCGAGGGCAAGACCCTGGGCGTGGCGTCCTCGGGCGGCTGGGGCCACACGATCGGCAAAGGAATTCTGTTCGGCTACGTGCCGGCGGCCGAAGCGGCCCACCGCGACTGGGAGATCGAGGCGTTCACCCGGCGCTATGCCGCCACCCGCATCGACGGCTCGGCCGTCGACCCGAAGCGTCACAAAATCCTCGCCTAATCGCGCTTTTCCCCTTTCCGCCGGAACGGGTTATGCTCCCCCGCAAGAATTCCCGAGGGGAGCATCGCTTATGTCCGCATTGTCGCAGGCTTTCCAGCCGCGCTACACCACCCTGACGCTCGTCACCCTGGCCTTCGTCCTGTTCCTGGCCATCGTGCTGGCGATGGGCGGGTTCGAATGGTGGAGCGGCCTGGGCCTCGCCCTGTCGGGCGGGCTCGCGGCGCTGGGCTGGCGCGACCTCACCCAAGACCGCCACGCGATCTTGCGCAACTACCCGATCGTCGCGCATATGCGCTTCATCCTCGAGAACATCCGGCCCGAGATGCGCCAGTATTTCTTCGAGGACGAAAAGACCAGCATGCCCTTCAGCCGCGACAAGCGCGCGGTGGTCTATCAGCGGGCCAAGAACCAGCTCGACAAGCGTCCCTTCGGCACCCAGTACGACGTCTACGCCGAGGGCTACGAATGGCTGCACCATTCGATGGCGCCCAAGCCCGTCGGCGACGACGATTTCCGCATCGCGATCGGCGCGCCCGGCACGCCGCATCCCTATTCGGCGTCGGTGTTCAACATCTCGGCGATGAGCTTCGGCTCGCTGTCGTCCAACGCCATCCTGGCGCTCAACAAGGGCGCCAAAACCGGCGGCTTCTATCACGACACCGGCGAGGGCGGATTCAGCCCGCACCACAAAACAAATGGCGGCGACATCGTCTGGGAGATCGGCTCGGGCTATTTCGGCGCGCGCAACCCGGACGGCACGTTCAGCGCCGAGCGTTTCGCCGAAACCGCGCGCGATCCGCAGATCAAGATGGTGGAGCTGAAACTCAGCCAGGGTGCGAAGCCCGGCCATGGCGGCGTGCTGCCCGCGGCCAAGGTCAGCCCCGAGATCTCCCAGACGCGCGGCGTGCCGATGGGCCAGGATTGCATCTCGCCCGCCTACCACTCCGCGTTCTCGACGCCGATCGAAATGATGCGCTTCATCGCGCGGATGCGCGAGCTTTCCGGCGGCAAGCCGGCCGGCTTCAAGCTGTGCGTCGGCCATCGCTGGGAGTTCCTGGCGATCTGCAAGGCGATGGTCGAAACCGGCATCTATCCCGATTTCATCGTGGTCGACGGCAAGGAGGGCGGCACGGGCGCCGCCCCGCTCGAATTCCTCGACCATATCGGCACGCCGCTGCGCGAGGGGCTCGACTTCGTGCACAACGCGCTGATCGGCATCGGCGCGCGCGACAAGGTCAAGATCGGCGCCTCGGGCAAGATCGCCTCGGCCTTCGACGTGGCGCGCGCCATGGCGCTGGGCGCCGATTGGTGCAACGCCGCGCGCGGCTTCATGTTCGCGCTGGGCTGCATCCAGTCGCAGAGCTGCCATACCGACAAATGCCCGACCGGCGTGGCCACCCAGGATCCCTATCGCGCCCGCGCGCTTAACGTGCCCGACAAGGCCGAGCGCGTGCGCAGCTTCCACAAGCAGACGCTGCACGCGCTGGCCGAGCTGGTCGCCGCCGCCGGGCTCGATCATCCCGGCCAGTTCCGCCGCCATCATTTCTTCCGCCGCCTGACCGACCACAAGGTCGCGAGCTTCGTCGAGCTCTATCGGCAGCTCGAACCGGGCGAGTTGTTGCGCGGCACGCAAGACCCGCGCTTCAAGGAGGCCTGGAACATGGCCCGCGCGGATTCCTTCGCGCCCGTCTAGAGCGAGATGCGTTTTGGTGGAAGCGTGGTGCCGACCTCATGGTTCGACACGGGCGTCCATTGACGGCCGCACCATGAGGTTTGAAAGTAGGCCTCATCCTGCGACCGTCAATGGACGATCGTGTCGAAGGAGAGGCCGGTCCAAGGCTGCTTCCGACAAAACACATTCCGCTCTAGCGTTCGCGCAAGCGCCAGACGCGGCACGCGGTCATGCTCTGGTGCTCGAACACGTAAAGCTGGCCGGGCCGCGCCACGTTGCGGTAGTCGGCGAGGTCGCTCCCGCCCGCGCGCGCGGCGCCGAACGTCTGGCCCGCGAGCACGACCGTCGCACGATGCTGTTCGAACTGCCCGAAATCGCGCTTGCGGCATTCGGCCGACGCCTTGGCGTCGTAGGTTCCCAGCTCGGCGAGGGTCTTGGGACTGCGCAGCAGCACCGGCCGCGGCCGCGCCGCCTCGGGAATGCGCGCCGCTTCGATCGCCGGCCGCACGCCGATGTCGAATTTCGGCGCCATATGGGCGTCGTTCGGGCGGCGCAGCTCGGTGCCCGCGGCCGGGACCGCGAGCAGGCAGCTTCCGATCAGGATGGCCCAAATGCGCATGGGCGAATTCTAGCCGATCGCGGCGAAACCGCCTAAACTTGGGCCTATGAACGGTCTCGAGATTCGCCCGGGCATGCGTTTCGCCAGCCAGCAGACCTATGAGTGGGAGGTCGCCGAGCTGGTCACCGACGGCGTCACCATCCCCCATGCCCGCTTGCGCGCGGTCTACGACCCCGACGTGACGCGGCTCGTCGCCTGCGCCGTGCTCGCCAACCCGGCCCGGTTCACGCCCGTAACACATTGATTTAACGAAATGTCGCCGCAGGGAGCTTGACTCCGCCATATGTAACGTATTTTAATAAAGTTTGAATAGACTTGCGGAGAATCCCGTGTCCACCGCTTTCCATACCGCCGCCGACTTAGGGGCCGATCTGGGCGAGCGCCGCTATCTGGTGGCGACGCTGCTGATCGACGCTTGGCTGCCGCGCGCGATGGAGCGCGAGTTGGAAGCCGCCGAGCGCAAGGCGATGTATTGGAGCGCCATCTACGGCCCCCAGCGCACGCGCATCTCGGAAGTCTTCGTGCCGGGCTTGCGCCGGCCGCCGCCGCGCATGGGCCCGGCGCCGCCCCCGCTTGCGCCGCCGGAGCCCGCGGCACCCGCCCCGCGCAAATCGTGGCTCGCGCGCTTCGACCGGCCCGTCGATCCGGCCTACGCCAAGGCGATGTGCGACATGTTCTTGATCTATGTCGCGATGCGCCTGACCGAATCGATCGGCTTCCTGCGCTGAAGGGCCGCCCGCTCGCGTGCCACGATCCATTTGCCCAAACCGGCCGACTCCCCTTCTTTTGCCAGAAGCGGCGGAAACGCGTAGGTTACGGGCGAAGTTGCGAACCAGTCGCAATCGAGCCTCATGACCGAACCGCTTGCCCTGTCGAGATATTCCGCAACGGCCCCGCTGCCGCGCGTGCGCCGGCTTGGCTGGCTAGG
>JAMNXK010000131.1 GCA_023653245.1 Tagaea sp. | reverse complement strand
GCGCGCAGCCCGCGACGGTCGTCGCGGTGACGGGCACGAGCGGCAAGACCTCGGTCGCGAGTTTCGCGCGCCAGATCTGGGCGACGCTCGGGCGCAAGGCCGCGAGCCTGGGCACGCTCGGCCTGATCGCCCCCAACCGCGCGCGCTACGGCTCGCTGACCACGCCCGATCCGGCGGCGCTGCACAAGGACCTGGCCGAGCTCGCCGCCGACGGCGTGACGTGCGTGGCGATGGAAGCCTCCAGCCACGGTCTCGACCAATGCCGGCTCGACGGGGTGAAACTGCAAGCCGCCGCCTTCACCAATCTCTCGCGCGACCATCTCGACTACCACGCCGACATGGACGCGTATTTCGCGGCCAAGCGGCGCCTGTTCGACACGCTGCTGCCGCGCGGGAGCGTGGCCGTGCTCAACGCCGACATTCCCGAATACGCGGCGCTCGCCGCGGCGTGCGAAACGCGGGGGCTGCGCGTGGCGAGCTACGGGCGCAACGGCAAGCATCTCCGCTTGATCGCGGCCACGCCCGTACCCGGCGGCCAAGACGTCGAGATCGAAGCCTACGGCGCCACGCATCGTTTCCTTCTGCCGCTCGCCGGCGCGTTCCAGACCATGAACGCGCTCGCCGCCGCCGGTCTGGTGGTCGGTGCCGGTGCCGCCCCCATGGACGCGATCGAGGCGCTGGCCAAGCTCGAAGGCGTGCCCGGCCGCATGGAACGCGTCGGCGCGCGCAAGAACGGTGCGGCCGTCTATGTCGACTACGCCCACAAGCCCGACGCGCTGGCCAGCGTGCTCGCGGCGTTGCGCCCGCATGTGACCGGCAAACTCCACGTCGTGTTCGGCTGCGGCGGCGACCGCGATCCGGGCAAGCGGCCGATGATGGGCAAGATCGCCGTCGAGGGTGCGGACCGCGCGATCGTGACCGACGACAATCCGCGCACCGAGGATGCCGCGAGCATCCGCGCCGCGGTCCTGGCGGCGGCACCGGGGGCGATCGAAATCGCCCCGCGCGAGATCGCGATCCGCGACGCGGTCGCGGCCCTCGAAGCGGGCGACGTGCTGGCGATCTGCGGCAAGGGCCACGAGACCGGACAGATCGTGGGGAGCGAAACCCTGCCCTTCGACGACCGCATCGAAGCGCGCAAGGCGATCGCCTTGGCCGACGGAGACGCCGCATGAGCGCGCTCTGGTCATCCTCCGCCGCGCAGGCGGCGACCGGCGGCAAGCTCGCGGGGCCCGCGTGGGACGCGACGGGAATCTCCATCGACACGCGCACGCTGAAGCCGGGCGATCTGTTCGTGGCGTTGAAAGACGCGCGCGACGGCCACGATTTCGTGCGCGCGGCCTTCGCCCAAGGGGCCGCCGCCGCGCTGGTGTCGCGCGAAATCGCCGCGAGCGGGCCGCAATTGATCGTGCCCGACACGCTCGCGGCCATGGGTGCGATGGGCCGGGCCGCGCGCGCGCGCGCGAACGCGCGG
Organism: Tagaea sp.; assembly: GCA_023653245.1. Next base: position 4,901 of record JAMNXK010000131.1, on the reverse strand, counting down.
ATCGTCGCGATCACCGGCTCGGTCGGCAAGACCTCGACCAAGGAAGGCCTGGCGCTGGCGTTGGGCCGCCAAGGGGCGACGCATGCGGCCGCGTCGTCGTTCAACAACCATATCGGCGTGCCGCTGACCCTCGCGCGCCTGCCCGCGAACGACGCCTTCGCCGTGTTCGAGATCGGCATGAACCACGCGCGCGAGATCGCCCCCCTGACCGCGATGGTCCGGCCGCACGTGGCGACGATCACGGCCGTCGAAGCCGTGCACGCCGAGAACTTTCCCGACGGCATCGCCGGCGTCGCGCGCGCCAAGTCGGAGATCTTCGAGACCGACGCGGGCGGCGAAACCGCGATCCTGCCCTTCGACAATCCCCATTTCGAATTCCTGGCCGGCATCGCCAAGGGCCAAGGCTGGCGCGAGACGCTGGGCTTCGGCACGCGCCACGGGTCGGCCGCGCGCCTGATCGACTGGCAAGGCGGACCGGACGGCTCGACCGTGACGGCCGAGATTCTCGGCAAGCGCATCGTCTATCGCGTCGGCGCGCCCGGCGCGCACTGGGCGTCCAATTCGCTGGCGATCGTCTTGTCGGCGCACGCGCTCGGCGCGGATTTCGCGCAAGCCGCGGCGGCGCTCGCCGACGCCGACCCGCCCAAGGGCCGCGGCGCGCGCCACGAAGTGGCCTTGCCGGCGGGCGGCGCCTTCACGCTGCTCGACGAGAGCTACAACGCCTCCCCGCCGTCGATGCGCGCGGCCTTCGCCGTGCTCGCGATGGTGCCCGCCACGCGCCGCATCGCCGTGCTCGGCGACATGCGCGAGCTCGGGCCGGACGCCGAGGCGCTGCACGCGGGCCTGGCCGACGCGCTCGAGGCGAACGGCGTGGATCTCGTCTTCGCCTGCGGTCCCTTGATGCGCCGGCTCCACGACGCGCTGCCCGAACGCCGGCGCGGCGCGCACGCGGCGGATTCCGCCGCTTTGCTGCCCGCCGTTCTCCAAGCCGTCCGTCCGGGCGACGCGATCACCGTCAAAGGCTCGCTCGGCAGCCGCATGGCGCCCATCGTCTCGGCGCTTCTTGAACTCGATCCCGCGCGGGCCCGCCCGCGCGCCGCCGCCGGAAGGTAGTCCGCGATGCTCTACAACCTCCTCGTTCCGCTTTCCGACGAGTTCGGCTTCTTCAATCTGTTCCGCTATCTCACGTTCCGTTCGGGTGCGGCGGTGATGACGGCGTTGGTCGTCTCCTTCCTGCTCGGCGAGACGGTGATCAAGTGGCTGCGCTCCAAACAGCCCAACGCCGGCGTGCGCGAAGACACGCCCGAAACGCATCTGAAAAAGCGCGGCACGCCGACCATGGGCGGCGTGCTGATCCTGCTCTCGCTCGGGATCTCGACGCTGCTCTGGGCCGACCTGACCAACGGGTATGTCTGGGCCGTGCTGGGCGTCACGCTCGGCTTCGGCCTGGTCGGCTTCTACGACGACTATCTGAAGCTGACCAAGCGCAACTCCAAGGGCCTCGCCGGGCGCTGGAAGCTGGTCTTCCAATTCGCCATCGCCTTCGGGGCGACGATGTGGATCGTCTATCTCACGCGCGAGCCGCTCTCCACCCAGCTCGCGATTCCGTTCTTCAAGAGCCTGCTGCTCGATTTCGGCCTGTTCTTCATCCCCTTCGCGATGTTCGTGATGGTGGGCTCGTCGAACGCGGTGAACCTCACCGACGGGCTCGACGGCCTGGCCATCGTGCCGGTGATGATCGCCGCCGGTTGCTTCGCCGCCTTCGCCTACGTCGCCGGCAACGCGATCTTCGCCAACTACCTGCTGATCCACCACGTGCCCGGCTCGGGCGAGCTCGCGGTCGTGTGCGCGGCGATCGTCGGCGCGGCCTTGGGCTTCCTGTGGTTCAACGCCCCGCCCGCGATGGTGTTCATGGGCGATACCGGCTCGCTGTCGATGGGTGGTGCACTGGGTGCGGTCGCCGTCGTGACCAAGAACGAATTCACGCTGGCCATCGTCGGCGGCTTGTTCGTGCTCGAAGCGGTGTCGGTGATCGTGCAGGTCGCCTCGTTCAAGCTCACCGGCAAGCGCGTGTTCATGATGGCGCCCTTGCACCATCACTTCGAAAAGAAGGGCTGGGCCGAATCCACCATCGTGATCCGCTTCTGGATCATCGCCTCCATCCTCGCGCTCGCGGGTCTCGCGACGCTGAAGCTCCGGTGAGGGCCGCTTGATCGAGATCTATCCCTTCGCCGGATATCAGGTCGCCGTGCTCGGACTGGGCAAGTCGGGCCTGGCGACCGCGCGCGCGCTGATGGCGTCGGGCGTCGAGGTCATGGCGTGGGACGACGACGAGGATAGCCGCGCCAAGGCGCGCGAAGCCGGCATCCCGCTGGTCGACCTGAATGCGGCCGATCTGCGCGAAGCGACCACGCTGGTGATCTCGCCGGGCATTGCGCACACGCATCCCGCCCCGCATCCGGTCGCCGCCAAGGCGAAGGAAGCCGGCCTCGAACTGATCTGCGACATCGAATTGCTCGCGCGCTGCCAGCGCGAGGCGACCTATATCGGCGTCACCGGCACCAACGGCAAGTCGACGACCACCGCGCTGATCGGCCATATCCTGACCGAGGCCAAGCGCGCGATCCAGGTCGGCGGGAATATCGGCACGCCGGTGCTGATGCTCGAACCGCTCGGCCCCACCGGCAGTTTCGTGTTGGAGATGTCGAGCTACCAGCTCGAACTCGTGCCGACGATCGTGTTCGACGGTGCGGTGCTGCTCAACATCTCGCCCGACCATCTCGACCGCCACGGCGGGATGGACGGCTACGTCGCCGCCAAGCGCACGATCTTCCGTCGCCAGACCAGCCCGCGCTTCGCCGTCATCGGCATCGACGACGACATCTGCGCGTCGATCTACGCCGATCTCGTGCAGGCGGGCGACCAGATCGTGATTCCGATTTCGGGACTCGGCGGCGTGCAAGGCGGCGTCTACGCCCAGCGCGGCGGATTGTGGGACGCGCGCCACGGCGAGCCCGTGCGCATCGCCTCGCTCGCCGGCTGCCCGGCGCTGCCCGGCGCGCACAACGCCCAGAACGCCGCGGCGGCCGCGGCCGTCGCGCTGCAGATCGGCATTCCGGCCAAGACGATCGCCGCCGCCCTCAAGAGCTTCCCCGGCCTCAAGCATCGCCAGGAGCGCGTGATCGAGAAGGACGGCGTCGTGTTCGTCAACGACAGCAAGGCGACCAACGCCGACGCCGCCGCGCGCGCGCTCGGCTGCTACGAGAATATCCGCTGGATCGCCGGCGGCCGCGCGAAGGAAGGCGGCATCGAAGCCTTGCGCCCCTTCTTCGGGCGCCTCGCCAAGGCCTATCTGATCGGCGAAGCGGCCGGGGATTTCGCGGCCACGCTCGGCGACACGCCCCACGCGCTCTGCGGCACGCTCGACGCCGCGGTCGAACAAGCCTGGCGCGAGGCGCGCGCGGATGGCGGGGGCGTGGTGCTGCTGGCACCCGCTTGCGCGTCCTGGGACCAGTTCAAGAGCTTCGAGCATCGCGGGGACGTTTTCCGCGACCTCGCCAAGCGTCTCGCGGGCGAAGGGAGTGCGGCCGCATGAGCTTCGCGCGCGCCGACAATTCCGTCATCGCCCGCTGGTGGTGGACCGTCGACAAATGGCTGCTGCTGGCACTCGCCATGCTGATCGGCACGGGCGCGGTCTTGATCATGGCCGCCTCGCCGGCCGTCGCCACGCGCGTCAATCTCGACACGTTCCACTTCGTGCGCAAGCAGCTGCAGCTTCTGCCCATCGCGGCGATCGTGCTGGTCGTCGTGTCGATGCTGAGCCCCAAGCAGGTGCGCGGCCTCGCTTTGCTCGGCTTCGTCTGCTCGATCGCCTTCCTGGTGCTGACCTTCTTCGCCGGCACCGAGATCAAGGGCGCGAAGCGCTGGATCAGCCTGCCCGGCTTCTCGCTGCAGCCCTCGGAGTTCCTGAAGCCCACTTTCGCCGTGGTCGCGGCGTGGCTGTTCGCGCTCGCGCGCAAGAAGGAAAGCTTCCCCGGCGACGTGCTGGCGATCGCGCTGTACGGCGGGTCGATGGCGCTGCTGCTGCTCCAGCCCGATATCGGCATGGCGTTCGTGCTCACATGCGTGTGGTTCGCGCAGTACTTCCTGGCGGGCTTGCGCATGCTGTGGGTGCTGAGCCTGGCGGGTCTCGGCGGCGGTGCCGCCGTCGCGCTCTATTTCATGTTCCCGCATTTCGAAAGCCGCGTGAACCGCTTCCTCGACCCCGCCTCGGGCGACACGTTCCAGGTCACGATGGCGATGGAAGCCTTCATGAACGGCGGCCTGATGGGCCGCGGGCCCGGCGAGGGCACGGCCAAATCCTACCTGCCCGACGCGCATTCGGACTTCATCTTCGCCGTCGCCGCCGAGGAATTCGGCCTGATCTTGTGCCTGTTCGTGGTCGCGCTCTACGCCTTCGTGGTGCTGCGCGGCTTCGCGCGCGCGCTGCAGGAGACCGATCTGTTCGTCGTGCTCGCGGTCGGCGGGCTGTGCGTGCAGTTCGGCGTGCAGGCGCTGGTGAACATGGGCTCGACGCTGCATCTCATCCCGACCAAGGGCATGACCTTGCCCTTCGTCAGCTACGGCGGCTCGTCGCTGCTGGCGATCGCTCTCGGCATGGGCTTCGTGCTGGCGCTGTCGCGCAAACGCTTCGGCCAGGGGGAGACGCTGTGACCCGGCCCCTCGTTCTGCTCGCCGCCGGCGGCACCGGCGGCCACGTGTTTCCGGCCGACGCGCTGGCCGGCGCGCTCGCCGCGCGCGGCTTCCGCCTGGCGCTGGTCACCGACGACCGCGGCGCGCGCTACGGCGGCGAGCTGGGCCGCATCGACATCCATCGCCTGCCCTTGAAGAAGATGACCGGC
>JAMNXK010000130.1 GCA_023653245.1 Tagaea sp. | reverse complement strand
CATCGAGATCGACGCGATCATGTAGCCGTGCCAGACCAAGGCCCCCAGCACGGCGAGCACGGCCGCGCGCACCGCGAGTTCGACGCCGCGGCGCATCGTCCGGGGCATCATGAGCAAACCTTCGACGATGCGCATATGGGCCCCGCGCCGAGCCGCCGACGCCCCGCCGAGGAACGTCGCCCAGACGAGCAGGAACTCGCCGAGTTCGACGTTGGCCGAGATGTCCGAGTTGAGCAGCGCCCGGCCCGCGACGTTGAGGGTCATCAGCAGCGCCAGTGCGGCGCCGAGAATAGCGACCGAGATATCCACGGCGTCACCGAGCCGGCGCAGAGGCGCCGGCTCGGCATGCTTGGGCGGATCGAGCGTCACGCGCGCTCAGTTGGTCCGCGTGGAGGCGCGGATCGCTTCGGCGGCGCGCAACACCGCGTCGACATCCGCACCGTACACGCCACGCGCACGCTCGTAGACCGGCTGCACGGCCGCGCGCCACGCCGCGATATCCGGCGTGGAGACGCGCGCACCCTTCGCGCGCATTTCGTCGAGCTGCTTGTTCTCGTCCTGACGCACGAGCTGGCGCGACATCTGGGCCGATTCTTTGGCCGCGCGTTCGACCGCGGCGCGATCGGCGGGCGACAGGCGCTGCCAGGTCGACTCGGCCACCGCCAAGGGCAGCGGCGAGTAGACGTGGCGCGTCAACGTGATGAAGGGCGCCACCTCGTAGAAGCGCAAGGAGAAGATCGTGTCGGTCGGATTCTCTTGGCCGATCACCGTGCCTTGCTGGATGCCGAGATAGACCTCGGTCACCGGCATGACCACCGTGGTGAAACCCATCGATTCCATGATCCAGCGGATCATGTCGTTGGGGAACACGCGCATCTTTTGGCCGCGCGCGTCGGCGGGCGAGCGCAGCTCGGTCTTGGTCGTGAAGGAACGGAAGCCGGCTTCCCACGTGGCGAGAATGCGCATGCCGCGCGCCGGCAGCTTGGCGAACTCGGCCGCCAGCCACGGCGATTCGTCGTAGAACTTCCAGCCTTGCTCGTAGCTGTCCACGAGATACGGCATGGCGGTGAGATTGAGGTTCCGGTTATGCGTGGCGTAGCTGCCCGTGCCGCTGACCGTGAAGTCGAGGCCGCCGAGCTGCAGCATCTCGATCGCCTTGGGATCGTTGGCGAGCTGGCCCGAATGGAACACCTGCACGCGATAGCGGCCTTGGGTGTATTGCTCGACCTTGCGCGCGAAATCCTCCGCCGCCGCCTGGCGCGAGCCCACGGCCGTGTCGGTGTGGCTGAAGCGCAAGACCGTCTGTGCGACGGCCGGTGCGGCCGCGAACGCGGCCAGCGCCAACGCGATCCCCGCAATGCGTGCGATCCTTTTCATGCTTCCCTCCCGCTTATGGCCCCATGGGCGCGATTTCCGGCTTGCGGCCGATTGTGGATGCGTTTATGTATGCATTAATGAACGCGCTGTCAATAGCCGCAATGACCCCGCTCGACGCGCTGACCGCCAGCGGCCAAGGCCTCGTGCGGCCCGAATGCGTGCTCGCGCACGAAAGCGGGCTGTTGTTCGCCGCCGATTGGGCGGGGAATGGCGGCGTCGCGATCTTGGCGCCCGACGGTACGGTCCGCCGCATCGAAGCGCGGACGCCGATCCGCCCGAACGGCATCGCCCTCGAGCCTGGCGGCACGTTCTTGGTCACGCATTTGGGTGCGCAGACCGGCGGCGTGTTCCGCTTGCATGCGACGGGCGAGGTCGAGCCGATCCTGACCGAACTCGACGGCCATCCTTTGCCCCCGACGAATTTCGTCGCGCGCGACGAAGAGGGCGGGCTGTGGATCACGATCTCGACGCGCGTGGTGCCGCGCGCCGACGATTATCGGCCCAATGCCGCGACCGGCTTCGTCGTGCGCGTCGATCGCCAAGGCGCGCGCATCGCCGCCGACCGCTTGGGCTACACCAACGAATGCCTGCTCGAACCCGATGGCGGGCATCTGCTCGTCGTCGAGACGTTCGCGCGACGCCTCACGCGCTTTCGCGTCGGTCCCGGCCACACGCTCGTCGAGCCGCAAGCGATCGCGCGTTTCGGGCCCGGCACGTTTCCCGATGGTCTGGCGCTGGATGTCGAAGGCGGCATCTGGATCGCCTCGATCGTCTCCAACCGCGTCTTGCGCCGCGCGCCGGACGGCGGCCTCGCGACGATCCTCGAGGATTGCGATCCCGAATTCGTCGATGCGGTCGAAGCGGCGTATGCGAGCCACGATATGGGCCGGCCGCATCTCGACCGCGCCGCCGGCAAGGTCTTGCGCAATATCTCCAGCCTCGCTTTCGGCGGGCCGGACATGACCACGCTGCATCTCGGATCCTTGCTCGACGACCGCATTCGCGCGTTCCGCGCGCCGCTCGCGGGCGCCGCCCCGCCGCATTATCGTTTTCCGCTCGGACCGCTCGCTCAGGAGACGCCGCCATGAACACCCAGACCTTCCGCATTTGCGTCCTGCCCGGCGACGGCATCGGCGCCGAGGTGATGGCGCCGTGCCTGGAATTGCTCGACGCGGCCGCCAAGCGCACCGGCGGGTTCCGGCTGGTCTACGACGAGCGCCGCGCGGGCGCCTTCGCCTATCGCGACACCGGCAGCGCCTTGTCCAAGGATACGATGAAAGCCGCTTCCGACGCCGACGCGATCTTGCTCGGCGCCATGGGCTGGCCCGAGATCCGCTATCCCGACGGCACCGAGATCGCCCCGCAGCTCGATCTGCGCTTCGACCTGGACCTCTACGCGGGCGTGCGGCCCGTGCGCGCCCTGCCCGGCGTGCCCGTGGTGCTCGCCGATCCGCGCGCGCAGGCGCTGGATTTCGTGATCATCCGCGAATCGACCGAGGGCCTGTTCGCCTCGCGCGGACGCGGCGTGGTCGAGGACGACCGCGAAGCCCGCGACACGATGGTGATCACGCGCGGCGTCAGCGAGCGTCTGTTCGATTTCTCGTTCAAGCTCGCGCGCGCGCGCAAGGCGGCGGGCCATCCGGGCAAGGTCGCGTGCGTGGACAAGGCCAACGTGTTCGCGAGCATGGCGTTCATGCGCAAGATCTTCGACGAGCGCGCCAAGCTCAATCCGGATATCGCCGCCGAGCACGTCTATATCGACGCGACGGCGCTCTACATGGTGCGCAAACCGTGGATGTTCGACGTCGCGGTCACCGAAAACATGTTCGGCGACATTCTGTCGGATCTCGGCGCGGGCCTGATCGGCGGGATGGGTTTCGCGCCCTCGGCCGATATCGGCGATTCGCACGCGGTGTTCCAGCCTTGCCACGGCACGGCGCCGGACATCGCCGGCAAAGACATCGCCAACCCGACCGCGATGTTCCTGTCGGGGGCGATGATGCTCGATTGGCTGGCCGACCGGCACGGCTGCGAACAGGCTGCGCGCGCCGCGGGCCTGGTCCGCCGCGCGGTCGAAGCGAGCCTGGCGGCGGGCGCCAAGCCCGTGGATATCGGCGGGCGCGACGGCACGGCGGCACTGACGCGCGCGGCGCTGGCGCATCTCGAACGGGAGCCCGCCGAACTTGCCTAAGCTCAAAGTCGCGGTGCTCGGCGCGGGCTTCTTCGCGCGCTTCCACTACGACGCTTGGGCGCGCCTGCCGGAGGTCGAGCTCGTCGCCGCCTGCGATCTGCGCTTGGAAGCGGCACAGGCGATGGCGAGCGCGCATGGCATTGCCCATGTCTTCGACCGGCTCGACGCGATGCTCGACGCGGTGAAGCCCGATATCCTCGATATCGCCGCCCCGCCGCAAGCCCATCTGCCCGCGATCCGCGAGGCCGCCGCGCGCGGCATCTTCGCGATCTGCCAGAAGCCGTTCGGCGGCACGCGCGCGGACGCCGAACGGGCCGTGGCGATCGCGCGCGACGCGCGCATCGGCCTTGCGGTGCACGAGAATTTCCGTTTCCAGCCGTGGTACGGCGAGATCAAGCGGCGCCTGGACGAAGGGCAGCTGGGCCAAGTGTACCAAGCGACGTTCCGCTTGCGGCCCGGCGACGGGCGCGGGCCTGCGGCCTATCTCGACCGGCAGCCTTACTTCCAGACGATGAAGCGCTTCCTGATCCACGAAACCGCGATCCATCTGATCGACGTGTTCCGCTATCTGTTGGGCGAACCGGCCGGCGTCTACGCGCATCTGACGCGCCTCAACCCGGCGATCGCCGGCGAGGATTCGGGGCTGGTGCTGCTCGACTACGCGAACGGCGCGCGCGCGCTGTTCGACGGCAATCGGCTCGCCGACCATCCCGCGCGCAACCGGCGCTTGACCATGGGCGAGATGACCATCGAAGGCGAAGGCGGGGCGCTCCGCCTGGACGGCGACGCAAACCTCCATGTCCGCGATTTCGGCGCCAACGACGAGCGGAAGATCGACTATGCTTGGCGCGATTCGGGCCCCGGCGGCGACAGCGTCCACCGCTTCCAAGCCCATGTCGTGCGCCATATCCTGGCGGGCGAACCGCTCCAGAATTCGGGCGACGCCTATCTCGCGAATCTGCGCATCGAGGAAGCGATCTATGCCGCCAACGACCAAAGCCGCCGCGTCGCGCTCTGAGTCCGCCGGACAGAAGCTCTCCCAGGCCGAGCGCGCCTACGCGTCGCTGCGGCGCATGATCCTGGACGACGAGCTGCCCGCCGGCAGCCAGATCCTCGAACAGGAAGCGGCCTTGCGCCTGGGCATGAGCCGCACGCCGGTGCGCGAGGCGATGCTGCGTCTGGCGCGCGACGGCATCGTCGAAGTGCGCCCGCGCCACGGGATGCGCGTGCTGCCGATCTCGGCCGACGACATGGCCGAGATCTACGATCTGCTCTACGGCCTGGAATCCACCGCCGCCGAGATCGTCGCCGAGCGCGGGGCGAGCAAGGAAGGCTTGGCGTCGCTCGATCGCGCCGTCGCGGACATGGAACGCGCGCTGGCGCGCGACGACCGGCCGGGCTGGGCGGCGGCGGACGAGCGCTTCCATCTGCTGCTGGTCGAGCTCACCGGCAATCGCCGCCTCGTCGAGGCGGTCGCGACGTATTGGGAGCAAGCCCATCGCGTGCGCATGGCGACGTTGCGCCTGCGCCCGAAGCCCGAGCGTTCCAACGAGGATCACCGCGCGCTGGTCGGCGCGATCCGCGCCCGCGCGCCCGAGCGCGCGCGCGCCATCCACGCCGAACACCGCAAGCGCAGCGGCGTCATGCTGGTCGCACTGCTGCGCGAACTGGGTCTAAAGGCGCTGTAGCGGCGATCGCGACGTGCGATGGGAAGGCCCACCGCCCCGCCCTTCGGCGGGTCGAGCGGGAGCTAACCCCTTGAAGTAAATTGGTCGGAGCGAGAGGATTCGAACCTCCGGCCCCTAGCTCCCGAAGACAAGTTTATCGCGGCGTTTCAATGGATTTAGCCGCCACTTCACGTCCAGAACCGGCGAAACTGGTTAATGGACGCATATACTGCGGCTAAAATGGGCCGCAATCAAGCATCGATCAAACGGCGTCGGATTTTCTGCCGACATACCTTGGGCGCAAGACTTCTTCCAAAAGTCGCGTCTTCACGAATTCGTCGCCGCTTTCCTGCGCTATCTTGTTTGCGAGCGCGATTATGTTTCGCTGAACAAATCCCGAGATATCCCAGTCTAGCACCTCACGAATCAACTTTGCGTGATCCTCAGAATGCTCGTCGTGAGGCAGATGGGCGAGGTTGCGTCGAGCGCTGTAGCCCCTTGCGCACTTTAGATCGTTATCTGACAACGCGAGAGCGGAAGCATACCCCGGCTGATCGACCATCGTTGAGAATCTTATGGTTTGTTCTTTCAGCGCCGGGATCAAACAGCGTTCACCGTCGTAGGCAAAATCCGAGAATTCGAGTAGGTCCCTAACCCGTACTGGCTCGACTTGCTGTTTGTCGCTAAGCGGCCTGAACTTGTCGGGTTTTCTTTTGATCAAGTGCAGAACGAAGCCTTTGTTGAGTAGAAGCGCTTTTATTGCAAGTTCAATACCTGTTCCAATCTTTAGATCATCTAGAAACCTATGGGCCATCGCGGCAAACCTGTAGACTGATCTAGCGAGGACCGGCCCCCTGGGATGCCCCGGGTTTCGTGGACACCGAGATAGGTGTCACACTGAACCTGGAGGAAGGCGATGGGACAGAGAAGGACGTTCACGCGGGAGTTCAAGCTTGAGGCTGTGAAGCTGGTGAAGGAACGCGGGGTTTCGGTGGCACAAGCCTGCCGGGATATGGAGGTCCACGAGAGCGTGCTGCGCAGTTGGATGCGCCAGCAGGCGACCGATCCGCAGCATGCGTTTCCGGGCCACGGTCAGATGAAGCCCGAGCAGCAGGAGATCGAGCGGCTGCGCCGCGAGGTCGTCCGCCT
>JAMNXK010000129.1 GCA_023653245.1 Tagaea sp. | reverse complement strand
CGCGGTGCTCGAATCGCTGCGCGTGCACGGCCAGGGCGAGGACAAGTACGACAACGTGCGCATCGGCATGAACGGGCGCATGGACACGCTGCAAGCCGCCGTGCTGCTGCACAAGCTGGCGATCTACGAGGACGAGATCGCCGCGCGCCAGCGCGTGGCCCGGCGCTACGCCCAAGCGCTCGGCGACGTCTGCGGCGTGCCGGTCGTGGCGAAGGATTGCGTCTCGACCTGGGCGCAGTACACGATCCGCGTGCCGGCCGACCGCCGCGCGAAAATAGTCGACGACCTGAAAAAAGCGGGCGTGCCGACCGCGATCTACTACGTGCGACCGATGCACCGGCAGACGGCCTATTCGCAGTATCCGGTGGCCGGCAACGGCCTGCCGGTCAGCGAGACTCTGTCGCGCGAGGCGCTGAGCTTGCCGATGCACGCTTATCTGTCCGAAGCCGACCAGGACCGGGTCGTGCGCGCGCTGCGCGCGGCGCTGGCGGCCTGAGGCGCGGGTGCCGGTCCGCGTCTCGATCGTCACCGTCGTGCGCGACGGTGCCGCTCATATCGAGGCGGCGCTACGCTCGGTCCTCGACCAGAACTATCCCGACCTCGAATACATCGTGCTCGACGGCGGATCGCTCGACGGCACGGCCAACATCGTGCGCCGCTACGAATCCCGGCTCGCCTTTTTTCGCACCGGACCCGATGGCGGCCAATACGCGGCGCTGACCGAAGGCTTCGCGCGCGCGACGGGCGACGTGCTGGGCTGGCTCAACGCCGACGATCTGCACATGCCCTGGTCGCTCGCCACGCTGGCGCGGCTGTTCGCGGATCTGCCGGACATGGACTGGGTCACCTCGCGCGTGCCGGTGGTGTTCCGCGCCGACGGCCTGCCGATCCTGGCGGACGAAATTCCCGGCATCGGACCGGCGCAATTCCGCGCCGGTGCCGCCGTGCCCGGCGCGCCGTGGCGTCGGGCGCACGGCGTCCAGCAGGAATCGACGTTCTTCCGGCGCCGTCTGTGGGAGAAGGCCGGTGGTTTCGATCCGGCTTGCGGATTGGCGGGCGATTTCGCGCTGTGGTGCCGCTTCGCGGCCCGGGCCGAGCTGCACTACGTCAACGTTCCGCTCGCCGGATTCCGGCGCCATTCCGGCAACCGCTCCGCCGACGCCGCGCGCTACGAAGCCGAAGCGCTTGCCGCCTATCGCACGATGGGCTGGAAACCGTGGTCGCCCGCCCGCGCGGCGTTGGCCGTGCCCGCCACGCGCGCTTTGCGCGCGCTCAACGCGCCGGTCTTGCGCCGCGCGGCCGCGATGATGGGGTTGTACGAGGCGGCGCCGATCGTGCGCTACGACGAAGCCGCCGCGCGCTGGCGCGTTTCGCGCGAATGAGCCTGCGCTTTTCCGTCGTCACGGCGTGCTTGAATCGCGCGGACATGATCGCCGACGCCATCGAGTCGGTGCGCGCGCAAGCTTGGCCTGACGTACAGCACATCGTCGTCGATGGCGGCTCGACCGACGCCACGCATTCGGTGCTGTCGCGCTATCCCGATCTCGACGTTTCGATCGGGCCCGATTCGGGCGTCTTCGACGCGTGGAACAAGGGGCTGGCGCGCGCCACCGGCGACGTCGTGTGCATCCTCAATTCCGACGACTTGCTCGCGCCCGGCACGTTCGCGAGGGTGGCGGCCGAGTTCGCGCGCGACAAGACGGTCGAGGTCGTCTCGGGGCCCGCACTCAACTTCGTCGTCCGCGACGACGGCGACTGGGACGTCGTGTACGAGCACCGCGAAGCGCCGGGTCCGACGCTGGCGGTCGAGCGGATGGCGATCTGGGGCCCGGCGATCAACGCGCGTTTTCTTCGCCGCGAAACGATGGCGCGCTTTCTGCCTTTCGATCTCGCTTACCCGCTAGGGTCGGACAACGACTTCATGCTGCGCTTGGCCCACGCCGCCCCGCGCGCGGCCTATATCGACGACGTCGTCTACTTCTACCGCACGCATGCGAGTTCGCTGTCGATGGACCCCGCGCAACGGAACCTATGGCGCGGCACCGACCTGACTTTGCGGGTGGTCGAGGCGTTTTTGAAGCGCGACGATCTTTCGCCGTCCGAACGCGCCGCGCTGCGCGAGCATCACGCGCTGCGCGCGGTGGTCAATAGCATGGCCTTGGCGCGGCGCGGCAAGGCTTCGGCGGCGGCGGGGCTGATCGTGCGGGGATTCCGCACGACGCCGGGGTTGATTCCGGTGCTGTTGGCGCGCCGCGCGCGCCGGCGCGGCTGGTCAGCATCGCCGGTTCGGCGAATGACGCCGCCCGCCTATTGTCGCGCGGCGAGCCGCTCGTCGTAGAGTCGCGCGAACCGCGAAACCTCGAGCGCCGCATCGAACTCCGCCACGGCGGCGGTGCGCGCCGCTTCTCCCAGCCGCGCGCGCAAGTCCGCGTCGCGGGCAAGACGCGAAATCGCCGCAGCGAGCGCCTCCGCGTCGCCGGGCGGAATCAGAAATCCGGTTTCGGCGTCGCGGATCGCGTCGCGCATACCGCCCGCGTCGGATGCAACGATGGCGCGCCCAGCGGCCATCGCTTCGAGCGCGGAGTTGGGCAGGTTGTCCTCGGCCGACGGCAGGGCCGCGACGTCGCTTGCGGCCGTGGCCAGCGCCACGTCCTCGGGGTCGGACAGATATCCGGTGGCGCGTACCGGCACGGCAAGGCGCTCGGCCAATTGCGCGCCGCCCGCGCCAAGAGCAAGTACGCGCAACGCCGGAGTGGCGCCGAGCCGACTCAGCGCTTCGATCAACGTGGCGCCGCCTTTGCGCGCTTCGCCCGCGATGTGCGCGCCGAACAGCACGACGATATTGCCTTCGTCGAAACCCCAGCGCGCGCGGCCCGCCATCCGCTTGCCGGGCGAAAACCGCGCCGTATCGACGCCGTTGGGAATCCGCCGCACGTCGAAACGGCTCAATAGCGGACTTTCGCGCGCGATCCGCTCGCTCCACGAGGCGGGGGCGACGATCGTGACGTCGCTGCGCGCGTAGATGTCGCGCTTGCGCGCCCAATGTGCCGCCGTGGTGTCGCGCGGCAGCGGCGGATAGGCGGCGAGATCGGGGCACGCGCCGCAGCCTGCGCGCCAGCGCGCGCAGCCGCCCGAATATGCGCAATGCCCCGTCGCCGCCCACATGTCCGACAGCCGCCAGACGACCGGCGCGCGCGCCGATAGGGCGGGCAGGACCGACAAATCGAACCAGCCACCATGCACGTTGTAGAGCTGTACGACGTCGCATGCGGCCAAGCGCGGATCGCGCGCAAGGCCGATCCGCGAGGGGAGAAACGCTTCGGGCCATCCGAGACGCGCGCCGATCTCGCGGCCCAGCGTCTCGGCCTTGGCGCGCAGCCCCCCCGGCGGGACGAGCGCCGAGACGTCGGGGTCGTCGCCGTCGCGGCGATGGACCAGCATGCGCGAAACGTGCCCGGCGGCGCGCAGATTTTCGTGCAGCCGCCGCGCCGAGGCGGCCGATCCGCCCCAGCGGTCGGCGTAGGAAACGTGCAGGATCGAGGGCTTCACGTGGCGAGTTCGGCGCGCAGATCGGCGCGCGACACGCCATCGACGTGCAGGCGCCACCACAGCAAGAACATCAGCGCCGCCCAGAGCTTGTGGCGATGATCGGCCGCCCCGGCCATATGCGGCGCCACGTAACGGCGGGCGAAGTCGGGTCCGAACACGCCGGCACCGGCGCGGCCGAGCAGTCGCTCGAAGGGCGTGCGCAAGCGGCCACGCAGCCACGCAGCCATCGGCACGACAAAGCCGCGCTTGGGCGCCGCCAGGAGCTCCTCGGGCAGCACCGGCGCGACCGCGTCGCGCAGCAATGCTTTGAACCGATCGCCCGCGCGCGCGCTGCGCAGCTCGGCCGGAATCGTCAGCGCGAGATCGACCATCGTATTGTCGAGGAACGGCGGGCGCGCTTCGAGCGAATGCGCCATCGAGAATCGATCCGTCATCGCCAGGAATTCTTCGGGCAGCTGCGTGGCGAGATCGACCGCCGCGAGCCGATCGCGCGTGGCGCCCGCTGCTCCCAAGCGCGCGAACAGCAGATCGGACGTATCCGGCGCGTCCGCGAAAGCCGGACCCAGCGCGCCACGCTTGTCCGTGTCCGCGAAGTAATAGACGCGCTCGAAGAAGCCTTTGCGGAAGCGGCGCGCATCGAGCGCGCCGCCAAGGCGCAGCGCCCAGGAATCGTGCAGCCAGCGCCATTTGCCGTAGTTGCCGAAAAGCTCGTCGCCCCCCGTGCCGGTCAGCCCGACCTTCACCTCGCGCGCCATGGCGCCGAACACCGCCCACGAGGGCAGACCGCCGGCATAGGGCTCGTCCATCGCATGGACCATGTCGGGCAGATCGTCGAGCAGCGAATCGGCGTCGATCTCGACTTCGGTGTGGTGCGTGCCCCATTTGCGGGCGACCGCGCGGGCGAGCGCGCGCTCGTCGAGCGCGCGCCCCTCGGAGCCCGAGAAGCCGAGCGTGTAGGTGCGCGGCGGCATGCCGTCGCGTGCGAGCAAACCGACGATCGCCGCCGAATCGAGCCCGCCCGACAGCGAGCAGGCGATGGGCGCGTCGGACAAGGTCCAGCGCCGCGCGGCCTCGGCTAGGGTCTTGCGGACGCGCACGGGCCACTCTTCCGCAGGCACGCTTCGGTCGGGGCGGAACTCGGGCTTCCACCAGCGCGCGATCTCGACCTTGCCGTCGTCCAGGCCGTAGCGTAGCCAATGCCCCGCTTCCAGCCGCTCGATTCCGCGCAGGATCGTCGACCGGCCGGGCACGTAATGCAGGCTGAAGTAATGGAACGCCGAGTCCCAATCGATGTCCGATTCGGCGATCGGTGGCGGCGCCAGGCTTTTGAGTTCGGAGGCGAAGGCGAAGTCGCGCCCGCGCGCGCGCCAATAAAGCGGCTTGATGCCCATGCGGTCGCGCGCGAGAAGCACGGTGCGATCGCGCGCATCGTGCAGGGCGAAGGCGAACATGCCGTTGAGTTTGGCGAGCGCATCGACGCCGTTGCGGACCAGCAGGCGCAGCAGCACTTCGGTGTCGGAATGATCGGTCGAGAACCGCTCGCCGGCGGCTTCGAGATCGCGGCGCAGTTCGGGCGCGTTCAGGATCTCGCCGTTGTAGACGATCGTGTAGCGCCCCGATGGATCGCGCATCGGCTGCTTCCCGCCGGCCACGTCGAGAATTGCCAGCCGGCGCATCGCCATCGCGAAATTTCCGTGCGGATCGACGAACGCGCCGTCGTCGTCGGGGCCGCGATGGAACTGGATACGGTTCATCGCTGCCACACGCGCGGCGGCGTCTCTTCCCCTGACGCCGACGATACCGCACATGGGCTAACCCGGCGCTTCGAAGGCGGCGAACAGATGCGGAGCGGCCGGCGCGCGTCCGGTCACCCGGCGCAAGGCGACGTGCAGCGCGTAGCGCTTCCGGCCGACCGTCAGATCGGTTTCCAGGATCTCGACCGGCTGCAGCCCGCGCGCCGACATGAAGGCGACCAGTGAATCGGCCGACCAGCTGCGCACATGCTGCCAGCGGTGGAACGTCACGTTCGCGACGGGGCAATAGACGGTCGATGCGGCCAAATCCTCGCGATTGGGCGTCGTGAACACGATGCGCGCGCGCGGCGCCGCGAGCCGCCTTAGCAGTGTGACGATCGCGTCAAGGTCGGCGTCGTAGACATGCTCCACCGTCTCCAGCGCCGTGATCGTGTCGAACCGTAGTCCGGCGTCCAGAAGCGCGCGCGCCGAGGCGGCGCCGCCGAAGCGCGGATGCGCGCCGTTGCGAGCGGTCGTCGCCGACAGCGAACGCGCCGAGAGATCCGCACCGTGGATCCGTGCTTCCGTCGCGCGCAATAGTCGCTCGATGAAGACTCCCGATCCGCAGCCGAAGTCCAAGACCCGCGCCACGCCGCCGATATACGGCGCGACGCGCTCGGCGATGCCAGTGCCGAATTGGTGGGCGAAGTAGTTCTCCGGAAACCGACTTTGCCAGTCCCAGAAGCGCCCAACCAGCTCGGGCGTCCAGATCAATTCGTGCGGATCATCGGATCGGTCGCTCATGCGGGTCCTGGCGGGTGTGGTGGGGGGCGTGAGGCCCGAGCAGATCGGCGCGACGCTCGCGCGTTAACCACGCGTACAAACTCGCCATGTCGGGCCGATCATGAAACCCTTGCGCCGTCGAGTCCGGGACTTGCGCATTCATTTTGCGCTCGGCGACGCCGAAGGAGCGGGCGTCGAACGCGAGGCCGAAACTCTCGAAGCGCACCGGCCGCAACTCGAAGGTCGCGTGGGCGTAGCGCCGCGCCAGCGACATCCTCGCCGCGTCGAGCGGCGGGATCTCGTGCAGCCGCGCGAGGACGGCGGCGTAGTCGGCGCG
>JAMNXK010000128.1 GCA_023653245.1 Tagaea sp. | reverse complement strand
TTGCGCAGATGTTCGCGGAGGATTTCGAAGTTCCGCGAATTGGCGCGGAAGGCCACGTCGAACAGATCGCCGGCGATGGGTATGGCGCCCACGCCCGCGTCGATCAGCACATTGGCCATCATGCGCGCGAGTTTGCGCTTCGGCACGCCCAGCCTGGCGGCCTCGGCCACGATCCAGGTCGCGAAGGCGGCCGTGATCGCATCGCCGATGCCGGGCACCAGGCCGATGACGGAATCGAGACCGAGCCTGATCCCCGTGCCGGGAATGCGCACGGCCGTGTCCATCAGCCGGGCGAAGCGCTCGAGCCGGTCGAGGGCGGCGATCCTGTCGGGCGGAACGGTCTCGCCCGCGCGGGACGCCGCAAATCCGTCATAGGTCGTCATGGTGCCTGGGAATTGGGAAGCCCGGGCGGGCGCGTCAAGCCGTGCGAAGCAAGGACTTCTAATCTCCGGTGCGGCCGTGCTATTTGCGAAGGACCCGGGGGGCAAGACATGTTCGAAGACCTGTCGATCTACTTCACCGTCAACGCCGCGTTCGCGCTTTGGCAAGTCATCATGATCGATCTGGTCCTGGCCGGGGACAACGCGGTCGTGATCGGCATGGCGGCCTCGGGCCTGCCGCCCGAGCAGCGCAACAAAGTCGTCATGGTGGGCATCGTCGCCGCCACGGTCTTGCGCATCGCTTTCGCCAGTATCACGGTCCAGCTGCTGGAGATCGTGGGGCTGCTCTTCGCAGGCGGCGTGCTGCTGCTCTGGGTGTCGTGGAAGCTGTGGCGCGAGATCCGCGAACAGGCCACCCACGACGCGGAAGAGGGCGAGCTGACCCTCGAAGGCAAGGATGCGCCCACCGCCGAGCGCAAAACCTTCAAAGCCGCGGTGATCCAGATCATCGTCGCCGACGTGTCGATGTCGCTCGACAACGTGCTGGCGGTGGCCGGCGTCAGCCGCGAATACCCGCTGATCCTGATTTTCGGCCTGGCCGTGTCGGTGATCCTGATGGGCGTCGCCGCGGTGTTCATCGCGCGGCTGCTGCAAAAGCATCACTGGATCGCCTATGTCGGCTTCCTGCTGATCCTTTACGTGGCGCTCGACATGATGTGGCAAGGCTGGCCGGAAGTCGCCCAGCTGATGGGCATGGCCTAAACGAACGAAACCTCGACCTTGCCAAGCCCGGCGAAGCGCGCGGTGGCGTCGTCGTCGGGGCCGGCGCGATAAAGCCCCGTGGCCGTGCCGGTGGTGATCACCTCGCCCGCCTTGAGGCCTTCGGGCGCGGGCGGGTTATTGGCGAGCCAGGCGAGCGCGTCGAGCGGATGGCCGAGCACGTCGGCCCCCTTGCCCTTGCCCACGACCTTGCCGTTCGCTTCCATCGTCACCGCGACCTGGGCGAGGTCCTTGCGCCGCCAGTTCTTGGCGGGATCGCCCACGATCAGCGCGCCATTGGCACCCATATCGGCGACCAGTTCGGGCAGCGTGATCTTGAGCAAGTCGGTGTAGCGGCTGTCGACGATCTCGATCGCCGGATGCAGGAACTCGATCGCGGCCAGCATTTCGGCGCGGGTATAGGGCTTCTTGCGCGGCTTCAGATTCTTGCCGAGCACGAAGGCGAATTCGGCTTCGAGACCGCGCATGCGATGCTGCCCTGCGGCGAGCGCCACGCCGCTCGCATGGCAGCGCGCCAGGAACACGCGCCCCGCGAACGGTCCGGCGGATTTCATGATCGCGCGCGCGGCGGCACTCGTGCAGCCGATCTTCCAGCCCGCGCGCTCCAAGCCGAGTTCCTTTTCGAGCAAGGCCTGCACCTTGTAGGCCTCCGCGAGCGAGCGCGGCCGGCACGATTCGGGCAAGGCCGCCACGGTCTGGCCCATCTGCCAGCACTCCGCCAGCGTCGCGACCGCCGGTGCCAGACGTCCGCCGGGTTTTTTCTTCGCCACCACGATCAATCCTTCTTCTCTTCCTCGGGCTCGTCGAAGAATCCGCCCTCGGGGGCGACGTCGTCGGGCACCGGTGCCGGCTGGGCCTCGAGCTCCAGTATTTCGGCGGGCGTCAGCGCGTCGGGCGCGTAGAGATAGTCGGGCAGCCACAGCGCGATGCCCGGGAACAGGTAGACCATGCCCATGCAGAACACGACGATGTAGATGAACGGCATCACGCCCGCGAAGATATCCTCGAGCGTGACGTGCTTGGGCGCCACGCCCTTCAGATAGAACGTCGCCATCGCCACCGGCGGCGACAGGAAGCTGGTCTGCAGGTTGAGCGCGATCATGATCCCGAAGAACAGCGGGGAGATGTCGAAATTGTCGAGCAGCGGCAGGAAGATCGGCACGAAGATCACGATGATCTCGGTCCATTCGAGCGGCCAGCCGAGCACGAAGATGATCGCCTGGGCGAGCAGCATGAAGGTGAACGAGTTGAGGCTGAGGCTGTCGACGAAATTCTCGATCACCTGCTGGCCGCCGAGGAAGCCGAACACCGACGAGAAAATGAACGAGCCGACGAACAGCCAGCACACCATCGCCGAGGTGCGCGCGGTCAAGAACACCGATTCCTTCAGCCGCTCGAAAGTCAGCGCCCGATACCCGGCCGCGAGCAGCAGCGAGCCGAGCGAACCCATCGCCGCGGCTTCCGACGGCGTGGCGAGCCCCATCAGAATGGCGCCCAGCACCATGGCGATGAGGGCCGCGAGCGGCAGGAAGGACGTCGCCAGCGCGCCCAGGATCGTACCCAGCGGGACGTTGCGCTCTTCGGGCGGCAGGCGCGGCGCGCGCTCGGGGTACACCACGCCGACGGCGATCGCATAGGCGATATAGAGCCCGGCGAGCATCAGACCGGGAAGGAACGCGGCGGCGTAAAGCTGCACCACCGACACGCCGGCCGTGGCGCCGTAAAGGATGAGCATGATCGAGGGCGGGATGAGAATGCCCAGGCACCCGCCCGCGCAGGTCACACCCGCGGCCAGGCGCACGTCGTAGCCCGCGCGCAACATCGCGGGGAAGGCGAGCAGGCCCATGAGCGTCACGACCGCGCCGACGATGCCGGTCGCCGTGGCGAACAGCGCGCAGGTCGCCAGCGTGGCGACCGCGAGCGACCCCGGTAGGGCGCCGGAGGCCAGCTGCAGACTTCGGAACAACCGGTCGAGGATATTCGCGCGCTCGATGACGTAGCCCATGAACACGAACAACGGCACCGAGATCAGCACGTCGTTGGCCATCACCGCGTAGGTGCGCTGGACGAACAAGATGAACACGTTGTCGCCGAGCGAGCCCACGTAGCCGAAGAACAGACCCAACGCCATCAGGCTGAAGGCGATCGGGAATCCCAGCATGATGACGAAAATGAACATCACCAGCATGGTGATTCCGAGGACGGGGTCGCTCATGGCCATGCGCTTTCGTTGGGAACGTCGCCGTGGGTCACGCCTTGCCTTCGCGTTCGGCTTCGGCGCGTTCGAGGATCAGCTTCTCCATCTCCTCGACGTCGTGCAGGCGCTGGGGCCACTCGCCGTCGCGAATGCACAGCGCGCAGCGGATCACCTCGGCGATTCCCTGCAGCGACATCAGGCACCCGACCAGCGGGATGAGGAACTTGAACGGCCAGATCACCGGGCCTTGCGGGGAAAAGGCCGAACGCTCGTTCTGGAAATAGCTCTGCGTGAAGAAGCCCCAGCCCATCCACACCATCGCGATCATCGCGGGGTAGAAGAACGCCAGCCACAGCGCGAGGTCGAGCGCGGCCTGGGTGCGCGGCGCGAAATTCCGGTAGAGGAAGTCGCCGCGCACATGGCCGTTGCGCGCCATCGCGTAGCCGCCGGCCATCATGAACAGCGTGCCGTAAAGGATATAGGAGACGTCGAACGCCCAGGTCGTCGGCGCGCGGAACAGGTAGCGCGAGAAAACCTCGTAGACGATCGCGAAGGTCAGCGCGACGATCGACCACGCGAAGGTCTTGCCGATCGCGTTGGAGAATTTGTCGACGGCGAGAAGGAAGGTCTGCACGTACCGCAACCCCCTTGGAAAGAGGACCCCCGCCCCGGCGGACCGGAGCGGGGGGTTCGGGACTTCGCGAGGCCGCGGGCGCGAGCTAGCCGCGGCGCGCGAAGAAGTGATTGTTGGCGATCACGTCGGAAGCTTCGTAGTTGAGGAAGAAGCTGGTGACGCGTTGGCACCACGCGCGCTGGCTTTCGATCACCTTCTTGAAATAGGCGTCGGCCGACAGCTCGGCGATCACCGTATCCCAGGCCTTGAGCTGGGCGTCGAGGATCGCGCGCGGGGTCGAGGTCACGCGCACGCCGGCCTGGCGGATCGCCTGCAGGTCGCGCGGATAACGGTCGTGCGCCTTCCAGAGCATGTCCGACGACGCGGCTTCCGCGGCGTATTTCAGGATGTTTTTGATTTCGCCGGGCAGCGCGTCGTATTTCGGCTTGTTGTAGAGCACCTCGAAGCACTCGACCTTCTGGTGGTAGCTCTGCAGCATGTAGTTCTTGGCCACGTCCGGGAAGCCGAGGATGCGATCCGAGGACGGGTTGTTGAACTCCGCCGCGTCGAGCAGGCCGCGCTCGAGCGCCGGCACGATTTCGCCGCCCGCCACGATCGTCACGGCCGCACCCATCGCGCGGTAAAGGTCGGCCGCCAGACCGACCGTGCGGTACTTCAGCCCGCGCAGCTGCTCGGGCGTGGAGATCGCGGTCTTGAACCAGCCGAAGGGTTGGGTCGGCATCGGTCCGGTCATGAACGCGACCACGTTCACGCGGGTGATGTCGTACATGAGCTCGTTGTAGAGCCGCTCGCCGCCGCCGTAATGGTACCAGCCGAGCAGCGAGTTGGCGTCGCCGAACCACGGCGGGGCCGTGCCGAACAGCGAGTAGGCCTTGTTCTTGCCGTACCAATAGGCGGGCACGCCGTGGCCGCCGTCGAGCGAGCCCGCGTGCACGGCGTCCTGCATTTGGAACGCGCCGACGACGGCGCCGGCCGCGAGCAATTCGAGGCGGAAGCGGTTGCCCGCCATCTCGTTCACGCGCTTGACGTAGTCGCCGGCCATCTCGTGGAAGATGTCGCGCTGCGGCCAGGTCGACTGGAAGCGGAAGACGGTGGTCTGCGCGCGGCTGACTTGCGGGGACGCGAGCGTGCCGGTCGCGACGGCGGCACCGCCCAGGGCGATCTTGCCCAGGAAGCCGCGACGCGAAGCGGGAGATTTCTTGGTCGTCATATAGGGCTCTCCTCTTCGGAGGCCCGTCTGGGGAGTGTCGAGGGCCCGGGCGCCGACCTCCATCGCGCCCGAACCTCGATCCCGGCGCCGGTATTCCGGTCGTTCGGGATCGAAGGAAGGTCGCGACTCTGCCCGATAGCGCCCGGTGGGCGCAAGCCTCACGACGCGGGGCCGGCGCCCAAAAAAGCGTCGACGCGCAATCCGACGGGCAGAACGACGCCGGCATCGAGTTCGATCAGCGTCTCGAGCACTTTGGTGTCGTTGCGCTCGGTCGGATCGTCGGTGCGCAAGGTCTTGCGGCCCAGACGCTGGCCCACGCGCACCACCGTACCTTCGAAGCGCCGGCCGGGCCAGGCGTCGGCGGTCACGTAGGCGCGCATGCCGACCGCCACCCGGGCGACGTCGGTCTCGTCCACGTCCACGCGCACGCGCAACCGCGAAAGATCGCCCACTTTGACGATCGGCGTCGGCGGCTGGTCCGACACGCCTTCGCCCGTGCGCTTGAAGCGGTGCAACACCGTACCGTCGATCGGGCTGCGCACGCGGGTCTTCTCCAGGAACGCCTCGGCTTCGGCGAGCTGGCCTTTGGCCATCGCCAGCTGCGCGCGGGCGATGTCGATATCCTCCGAACGCGCGCGCGCGTCGATCAGGGCCGCGCGCTCCTGGCGGGCGCGCAGCCGCGCCTCGGCGGCCGACACTTCGGTGCGCGCGCGGTCGAGCGCTTCGCCCGAGCTGTGGCCCTGGCGCGCCAACGGCTCGCGCCGCGCGAGGTCGAGCTTGGCTTGGTCGAGCTGGGCTTGCGCCTCGCGCGTTTGCGCTTGGGCTTCGCGCCGCTCCTGCCCGCGCGCGCCGTTGAGCACGCGTTCGAGCTCGGCCTCGCGCAAGGCCACACCGGCGCGGCCTTGCGCCACGCGCGCGCGATACTCGTCGTCGACCAGGCGCGCGACGATCTGGCCTTCGGACACCTTGTCGCCCTCGTCGACCAGCACCTCGACGAGCTTGCCGCGCAATTCGGCCGTGACGTCGCGTTCCTCGGTCGCGGGCTCGACCCGACCGGGCGCCACCACGGACGCGCGGGTCTCGCGCGCGGCCGGGGCCGGCGCTTGCGCGGTTTCGCGCGCGCCGAGCGCGAAAGCGGCGCCCGCGGCGAGGGCGCACAGGACGACGGCGAAAAGGAGCTTGCGGTTCATGTCAGGCCTCGGCGGTTGCGCGCGCTTCGATCCG
>JAMNXK010000127.1 GCA_023653245.1 Tagaea sp. | reverse complement strand
CCGTTCGCGACGGCACGGCCGAAATGGGCCATGACGCGTCGTACTACCATATCGGCGTGCACCCGGCCTTCCAGTTCTTCACCTGCGTGCCCTTCGGCTTCACCGCGACCGAGCAATCGGCGTGGCTGAGCTACGGCGGCGGTCAGCAGTTGTGGGACGAGCACGCGGCCAACTACAACGTCAAGGCCTTCGCGGCCGGCAACACCAACACCCAAGCTTTCGGTTGGTACCGCAAGGAAATCACGGGCGTGGAAAGCTTCCGCGGCCTGAAGATCCGCATGCCCGGTTGGGGCGGTCAGATCATGACCCGCCTGGGCGCGCAGCAGGTCGTTCTGCCCGGCGGCGAAATCTTCGCCGCTCTGCAATCGGGCGCGGTGGACGCGGCCGAGTGGATCGGCCCCGTCAACGACCTCGCCATGGGCTTCCATCAGGTCTCCAAGCTCTGCTACGGCCCGGGCTGGCACGAGCCGGGCTCGAACCTGCAGCTGATGGTCTCCAAGTCGCGCTACGACGCCCTGCCGGCGGACCTCAAGGCCATCGTCGCCTACGCGGCGCAGTCGATGGATATGGACATGACGATCGAGTATCTCGCCCGCTCGGCCGAAGCCATGACCACGCTGCGCACCCGCCACGGCGTGCGCTTCTTGAACCTGTCGACCGCTTTGCTCGATGCGATGGGCACGGCCGCAGGCGAACACCTGACCGAGCAGCGCGAGCGTGGCGACGCCATGACCAAGAAGCTGTTCGAATCGTACCTGAAGTTCCGCGGACCGATGAACACGTTCAACCGCTGGAACGACGCGGCGTTCATGAACGCCCGCGTGCGCGCGTTCAAGTACATCACCTGATCCCAAGCCCCTTCCCGGGGGCCGGAAAAGGAAACCCCGCGAGGTGCGAACCTCGCGGGGTTTTTCTTGTCGTCAGGCCGGGTCTTCTTCGGCCGGTTCTTCGCTCGCTTCCGGCTCGGCCGGATCGTCTGGCGGCGGCTCGCTCAATTCGTCCGAATACTCCGGCAGCGCCTGGTAACTCGCCGGCGCGCTCGGATCGGTCCCGTAAATCTCGTTCGGCAGCCACGTCGCCAGCGCCGGGAAGAACCACATCAGCGTCATCACCAGGATCTGGATGCACACGAAGGGCAGCACGCCCTTGTAGATGACCTGGGTGGTGATCGAGGGCGGCGCCACGCCGCGCAAATAGAACAGCGCGAAGCCGAAGGGCGGCGTCAGGAACGAGGTCTGCAGGTTCACGCCGATCAGCACGCCGAGCCAGATCGCGTCGAAACCCATCTTGAGCAGGATGGGTCCGGCGATCGGCACGGTGATGAAGATGATCTCGAACGTGTCGAGGAAGAAGCCGAGCGCGAACATCACGGCCATGACCACGATCAACGCCACCGTGTCGCCGCCGGGCATGTTGTCGAGCGCGTCGTGCACCAGGTATTCGCCGCCCAGGCCCCGGAAAACGAGGCTGAACACCGAAGCGCCCATCAGGATCACGAACACCATCGAGGTGATGGTCATGGTCGAGATCGACACTTGGCGCAGCACGCCCAGGAATTCCCAGCGCGTGCCGCCCATCGCCAGGATGACCAGCGAACCCAGGCCGATCACCGCGAGCAACGCCGACAGCAGGCCCGTCGCGCCCCAGACGTAACCGATCCCCGACAACACCGCGATGAACCCGATCCAGAACGCGGCGAGCTGGCGCTCGAGCTGGACTTGCGTTTCGGCGTTGGCGAGCTTGTCGGCCAGGATCTTGACGACCGTCAGGAAAATGGCGCCCAACGCGCCGACCGAGGCCGATTCCGTCGGCGTGGCGATGCCCGACAGGATCGAGCCCAGCACCGCGATGATCAGGAAGATCGGCGGAATCAACGCGATGATCACCCGCCGGCCCAGCCCGTCCTTCTCCTCGGCGCTCATCACCAAGGGCGGGCAGGAATTGCGGTCGTGCATGCCGCGGATGAAAACCCAGACCATGTACAGGCCCGACAGCATCAGCCCCGGGATGAACGCGCCCGCGAACAGATCGCCCACCGACACGGTGCTCGGCGCGAAATTGCCCAACGAGAGCTGCGCTTGCTGGTTCGCCCCTTGCAGGATGTCGCCGATGAAGATCAGCACCGTGGAGGGCGGAATGATCTGCCCGAGCGTGCCCGAGGCGCAGATGATTCCGGTGGCGAGCTTGGGATCGTAGCCGGCGCGCAGCATCGCGGGCAAAGACAGCAAGCCCATCGTCACGACGGTCGCCCCGACGATGCCCGTCGATGCGGCCAGCATCGTGCCCACGATGATCACCGAGTAGCCCAAGCCGCCGCGGATGCCGCCGAACAACTGGCCCATCGTGGTCAGCAGAACTTCGGCGATCTTCGAGCGCTCGAGCATCACCCCCATGAAGACGAACAAGGGGACGGCGATCAGCACCTCGTTGGTCATCGTGCCCCAGAAGCGCGTGGGCAAGGCGTTGAGGAAAGCCAGATCGAAGACCCCCAGCATCCAGCCGAGCCAGGCGAAGAACAGCGATATCCCGCCGAGCGAAAAGGCGACGGGGTAGCCGAGCATCAGAAGCCCGACGATGGCGGCGAACAATCCGATGGACAGGATTTCGCCCAGCAAGTGGCTTTCGGGTGCCATGAAGCGCTACTTCCGTGCGGGGTTCAGTGGGTGCCGCCGGGCGGCGCGTATTTCGTGTCGCCGCCCAGAAACAGAATCGAGCGGGCGATCGTGGCCAAACCCTGGAGCCCGACGACGACGCAGAACCATACGAGCATCGATTTCAGGATCCAGAGATTCGTGAGCCCGTCGGGCTGCTGGGATCTTTCGTCGCCGACATAGGCGGTCCAGAAGAAGCCCCAGGATTTGTCGAACATGACCCACAAGAACGGCGCCATGAAGATGATCGTGCCCAGGATATCGACCATCGCGCGCCGGCGCGCGGGCATCTGGGCGTAGAAGATATCGACCCGGACATGGCCGTTGTGCAGCAGCGTGTAGCCCGCGCCGAGGAAGATCACGGTCGCGTGCTGCCAAATATAGGCTTCCTGCATCCAGATGAAGCCGCTGTCGAGCGCGTAGCGGAAATAGACGGTCGCGAAGCACACCACGACCGTGCCCAGCGTCATCCAGGCCACCACATTGCCGACGACCGTATTCAAGCGGTCGACGGCGCGGATATAGAGTTCCAGCGCGCCCATATTTCCCTGTGCCTCCCGCCGGGTCCCTTATCCGGGACTCGCGGCTTTCGTCTCGATGGTCAGCGGGTTCATAGAAGCAACCCGAATCATGCGCAAGTGAAACTCGCGGCCTTGTATCGAGACGCGGGTTACACCCCGTGACCTTCGGGTTGGGTCAACCCCGCCGCGCCAGGCCGCGATCCGCGGCCATCAGCACGGCGACGCCCAGCGCCGCCTTGACGCCGGCGCCCGCCAGGAACGGCACGAGGCCGAAGGCGATCGCCTTCTCCCACCCCACGAAGGTCGCCAGCCACAGCACGCCGGGCACGAACAGCAACGCGCTGCCCAGGATCATGGCGGCGCTCAGACCGATCAGGTTTTTGCCCCAGCCGCGCTCGGCCAGCCAGCCGCACAGCCCCGCGCACAACACGAAGCCGAGCAGATAGCCGCCCGTCGTGCCCATCATGTAAGCCAGGCCCAGGCCCTTCTCGGGCGTGCCCGCGAAAACCGGCAAGCCCAGCGCCCCTTGGGCGAGATAGAGCAGCACCGTCGCCGTCCCCAGCCGGGCGCCATAGGCGAAGCCGATCACGAGAACGACGAAGGACTGCATGGTCATCGGCACCGGCCACATCGGCACTTGCGCCTTGGCCGACGCCCAGAGCAGCGCCGAGCCGAGCACGGCCAAAGCGGCCATGCGAATAGCTTTGCTTTGGGCGTTGCGCGGGCCGGCGGGCCAAATCGAATCGACGAGCGGGGCGTGTGTCGCAGGGGCCAGGCGCATGGGACTCTCCGTGGTGATGCCGCCTCAGGCTTAGCGCGCGCGACGCCGGCAACGCAAGGGTCAGCCCCAGACGCGGACCGGGCCGGTGTCGATATGGACGAAATCCGAGCGCGGATACTGCCCCACGCCGCCGGCTTGCAGCCCGACCGCGACTTGGCGAATGGCGCGGGTGGCGCGATCGGTGAGATCGACGTCGAGCGCTTGGCCATGAAGATGGAAGGAATTTCGCGCCACGCCGCCTTTCTTGCGGGCGACCGCGTTGGTCTGCGGCGTGCGATAGGCGGAGATCACCCGCCAAGGCTCGGACGAGTCCAGGCGCTGCTGCATCTCCCAGAGCATGTCGAACAGCTTCGGGTCCATGCGCGTGGCGGCACCCGAGCGATGGTCGCGCAGCACGCGATCCAGGCGCTGCAAGGTCTCGGGCACGTAGTTCCCGTCGCGCCAATAGACGCCGTCGAAACGCTCGCCGGTATTCACCACCTGCAAGCGCAGCGCGCGGAAGGATGCCGGCCGCACGGCGACGGGCCCCGAAGGCGGCCCGAGATTGCGCGCGGGTGCGGGCTTGGCCGGGCGCTTGCGCGGCACGTTGGACGGCGTCGCCGCCTCGGCCAAGCCGGGGATGGCACTCGCCACCCCAACGGCGAAGGCGCCCCACAGGAGGCGGCGGCGGCAAGCGAAGGTCTCGTCGCGGTCGATCATGGCCGGAGGGCAAGATTTTCCGTCATCTTGTGGCGGGAAGGACAAACCCTACGGCTTGTCCCGGCGAGATATGCGCAGAATGCACATCAGGCCTGCCTTGCGCAAGCCCGAAGAAACAATCCGAAACAAAAACTTAGCCCTACTCCGTATCCGGACTCCGCCCTGGAATCGCCCTGGCGTCGCCATCTTGGTTGCCCAAAGCAGCGCAACGCTGCTCAGGAAGGTTCAAACGGCGCTTTGTTCGCTCGTCTCGCAGTTTTCGACTCATTTGTTTGTTATTTGTTCTTGACGGAACAAAACGCACAAAACACTATTCGGTTGATCGCAAAGATCACTCTCTCCCGGAGCAACCAGCGATGAATGCCATCCCCGAGCCGCGAATCAAACCGCCCTTCTTGCGCCGGCGCTGGCCGTATTTCGTGCTGGGATTCCTGCTTGCGCTCCCCGCCCCGAACCTCGCCTGGCGCGCGTTCGAGCGCTTTTGGTATGGCGGCCCGACCATCACCGTGACCTTGATCGAGATCGATCGCCCTGCAGAGAACTTCCGCCTGATGCGCCGAACCGTCGCGGGCGACCGGCCGCCCACTCGTTTCGCCGACAGCCTAGTCGTCGAGACCCATCCCGTCCGAACCGCCGATACGACGGCCCAGTTCGAGATCGCCTATGTCGATGATCTGACCAGGGAGATCCGCGCGGCGAAAGTCGAAATCGCGCTCGATCCACGTGGCGCGGATTGCCGCGTGATCGCGCGGCATCGCGAGTACGGGATCGAAATCTCGCCCTGCTTGCCGTTCGTACGCGGTTACTGACGGCCGAACCCAAAAAAAATCGCTCGAACTCGAAAAGGAGAAGAACATGGCCGACGCGCAAAGAATTCCCAGCATGATGAAACGTATGACGCCAAGAGAATTGACCGACTTGCGACCGGCGGCCGCAGATTCCGCCGACGACACCCAACTCCCTGGCCACATCAGCGGTCCGAACGACGCGCTGCGGCACATCATCGGTGCGGCGGAGCTTCGGCGGCGATATGGGCCGGTCGCGGCGCTTGCCATCCTTGAAGCGAACGAGTTTCGCGGCAACCTCTACGACAAGCAAACGCCGGCGGATGAGGCGATGGA
The DNA here is from genome assembly GCA_023653245.1 of Tagaea sp. The sequence goes on along the minus strand of JAMNXK010000127.1, from coordinate 670 downwards.
TCGCCACAACAACGACCTCGGAATGGAACTCGGTGCGGGCGCCCAGTCCTACGAGGAGATCGTCGAACGCGCCAAAGCGCTGGTCGCTCAGGGCATCGCGGAAAATGGGAGCGGCATGTTCCGCACGCCGATCTTTCTGCCACCGAATCTTTGGAGGACCGCCGACAGCGCGCCGGACCAATCTCCGATCCCCGATGAATTTCTCGAGCGCGCCCGCAACGCGCCGCCGCGCAGTATCCCGGATCCCGCTGGCGACCCCTATTCGGGCTTCGGCAGCCGCGCGCCGAGCGGCGACCACGAATGGCGGCGACGTGGCCGTCTCGGCCTATACGCGCGACGACGGCACGCGCGTCGAGACCCATTCGCGCGCGCGGCCGGCGCGCAAACCGCCGGTGCGCGGCAACCGACCGAAGCCGAAGATCAAGGTTCGGTGATGCTTAGGGCGAGAGCGTGACCGGCGCGGGCGCGCCTTCGCTCGGCAGCGCCAGCGAGGCGAGCGGGCGCTTCTCGATCCCGGCGACGAACAGCGCATCCAGCCCGTAGATGTCGTCGCGCAGCTGCAGCACGCCGTTCTCCACGAAGGCGGTCCGGTAGACCAAATGCACGGGCGGGTGGCCGCCGCGCACCGGCACGTGACGGGTGCGTTCTTCGGCGTCGGTGGCGTCGATCT
>JAMNXK010000126.1 GCA_023653245.1 Tagaea sp. | reverse complement strand
TGTGCCGCGCGCTGATCCATTCGCCCGAATTGCTGCTGCTCGACGAGCCGTTCGCCGCGTTGGACGCCTTCACGCGCGAGGAGCTGTGGGACGTCCTGCAAACGCTGTGGATCAAGAAGCGCCCGACCGTGCTGCTGATCACGCACGAACTGCGCGAGGCGGTCTATCTCTCCGACCGGGTGTTCATGATGAGCGCGCGGCCGGGCCGCATCATCTCGATCACCGACAGCGAGTTCGCGCGCCCGCGCAAGCTCGAGGACACTTTCAAACCCGAGTTCGTCGACATCGTGCACAAGCTGCGCGACGAGATCTCGGCCGTGCGCGCGCAGAAGTGACGGGCGCCGCCGGCAAACCGCCGCCGCCCGCGACACTCCAGCGCGCGCTGGCCGGCTTCCATCCGGCCGCCGCTCTCCTCGTCGCCCTCGAACTCGATCTCTTCGCCGCGCTCGCACCGGGGCCGCTCGCCGCCCCCGCCCTCGCCAAGACGCTGGGTGCCGCGGACGAGACCCGCCTGGGGGCCTTGTGCGACGCGCTCGTCGTCTACGGCTTCCTGGCGCGCGACGAGGATCGGCGCTACGCGCCGACCGTCGAGACCGCGCACTACCTCGTCCCCGGCGCGCCCGGGTTCATCGGGCCGATCGCACCCGTCTACGGGCGCTTCTTTCGCGGCGGCCTCGATTTCGCCCGCGCCGTGCGCGAGGGCACGCCCACCGGCGCGCAAGACTCCTCCGAAGACGCGTTCTTGCGCGGCATCCACCCCAGCGCCCTGGCGACGGGCCGCGACGTCGCCAAGCGGATCGATCTGTCGGGCGCCCGGCGGCTGATCGAACTGGGCTGCGGCGGTGCTGGCGTATCGATCGCGCTGTGCCGGGCCCTGCCCGAGCTGCGCGCGACGGCGACCGATCTGGCCGCCGCGCTGCCGACCGCGCGCGCTTTCGTCGCCGAAGCCGGTCTGGCCGCGCGGATCGCCGTCGAAGAAGCCGACGCGCTAGCGGGCCCGCCGCCCGGCGGCCCGGCGGACGTCGTGGCGATGCGCGCCTTGCTGCAAGTCCTGGGGCCGGACGAGGCCGCCCGCGCAGTCGCCAACGCCGCCGGGGCCCTGGCGCCGGGCGGGTTGTTGATCGTGGCGGGTGCGGTGCTCGACGACGATGGGCTTGCGCCCGCCGACATGGTGGGATTCAATCTCACCCTCATGACCTTGTTCCGATCCGGGCGCGCCTACACGCTGTCGCAACACCACGATTGGTTCGCGCGCGCGGGCTTGCGCGCGCCCGAACGCGCGATCCTGCCGGCGGGCGGCTCGCTGCTCTGGGCGCGCACGCGATGACCGCCTCGCCCGAAGCCGCGCTCGACGCGCTCGCCGAACGGCTCGACCAGCCCGTGGCGCGCCTCGACGCCCATCATCGCGTGGTGTTCGCCAACGCCGCGTTCGTGCGCGTGTTCGGCACCGCCCCCGCCGCGATCGCCCAGCTGGCCGCCGACGACGCGACCAAGGCGTCGCTGGTCGCCGCCTTGTCCGCCGCCAACGAGGCGGAGCTGCCGCTGATCGACGCGCGCGGCCAGCTGATCCTGACCGGCGTCGATTCGATGCCGTGCGGCGAAGGCCATGTCGCGGTCTTGCGTCCCAAGCGCGCGGACGCAGCGGCCGAATTCTTCCTGACGGCGGCGAGCCACGAGCTGCGCACGCCGCTCAACGCCGTGCTCGGTTTCGCGCAGATGATCGCGCGCGGCGTCGGCGGCGCGCCGTCCGAACGGCACGCCGACTACGCCCGCTCGATCGAGACCGGCGCCAAGCTGCTGATCGGGATCGTCGACGAGCTGCTCGCCGTCGCGCGCGACGACGCGGCGGCCGACCGGCTCGACGAAGGCGCGATCGATCTGGCGGCACTGGCGCGCGGGCAACTCGACCTCATCCGCCCGCAGGCCGAAGCGGCGAACGTCACCCTCGCTTTCGACTCCCGCGAGGACGGGCTGGCGATTTCCGGCGACGCGCGCAAGCTCGCGCAAGCCACGCTCTGCCTGCTCGCCAACGCGGTCAGGTTTTCGCCGCCGGGCGGCGTGGTCACGCTGGGATTGGGCCGGACGGTGGACGGCGAGATCGCCCTGTGGGTTTCCGATCAAGGCCCGGGCATCCCGCCCACCGACGCGCGCGCCTTGGCCGAGCCGCTGTTCCGGCGCGACAACGCCTATACGCGGCGCACGCCGGGCACGGGGCTGAGCCTGGCCATCGTGCGCCGCTATGTCGAGATGCACGACGGGCGGCTCGATATCGGGGCGGGCGCCGGCGGCGGGGCGTGCGTCACCTTGCGCCTGCCCGCCGCGCGCCTGCTGGGCGCCGCGACCGCCAAGCGCGCCGGGATCTCGTAAGGCTACTCGTTGGCGAGCGCTTCGAGACTGGCGGCGAGCACGCGCGCGCCGGCGGCGAGATCGGCGGGCGTGGCGGCTTCCGCCTCGTTGTGGCTCACCCCGCGCTCGCACGGCACGAAAATCATCCCCGCCGGGCAGAACGGGGCGACATGCATCGCGTCGTGGCCCGCCCCCGAGGGCATGTCCATATTCGAGAGCCCCAGCGCGTTCGCTTGCGCGCGCACCAGCTCGACCACGCGCGGATCGAACACCGTGGGTGCCACATCCGTAATGCGCTCGACCGCGACCGCGCACGGCCCCGCGGCGGCTTGCGCCACCGGCGCGATGCCGTCGCCCAGCCGCGCCAGAACGGCCGCGTCCGGATGGCGGAAATCGATGGTGAAATGCACGTGCCCCGGCACGGTGTTGGGCGAGCCGGGCTTGCATTCGAAGCGGCCGACGGTGAAGCGCACCACGTCGGCGGGATCGTGCATGTGCCGCTCCAACGCCGCGACGATGGCCACCGCACTCTTGAGCGCGTCCTTGCGCGCGCGCAACGGCGTCGTGCCCGCATGCGCTTCCTCGCCGGTCACGTCGATCGTGTAGCGCTGCGAGCCCTGAATGCCGGTGACCACGCCGATCGTCCGGCGCTCGGCCTCCAGGCGCGGGCCTTGTTCGATATGCGCCTCGATATAGGCGTGGAAGCGCCGATCGAAGCCGTCGGCTTGGCGGCAGGGCGCGGCCGCCAACGTATCGCGCAGCGCGTCGGCGAGCAGAACGTCCGCGCGGTCGCGCACGGCGAGCATCTTGGCAAGGTCGTAGTGCCCCGCCCAGGCGGCCGAGCCCATCGCACCGGGCTGGAAGCGGCTGCCCTCCTCGTTCATCCAGGCGACGACCTGCACCGGACGCTTGGTGCGCACGCCCGCATCGTCGAGCGCTTCGAGCGCTTCGAACCCGGCGAGCACGCCGTAGATGCCGTCGTACTTGCCGCCCGTGGGCTGGCTGTCCATATGCGAGCCGGTGACCACGGGGGCGGCGTCGTTCTCGGTGCCCGGCCGGCGCACGTAAAGATTCCCGATCGGATCGCCGAACAATTCGTAGCCGCGCGCGGCCGCCCACTCGCCCAGCAAACGCCGCGCGGCCGCGTCCTCGGCCGACAGCGCTTGGCGGTTCACGCCGCCTTTGGGCAAGCCGCCGAGCTTGGCCATCTCGACATGGCGCTGCCAAAGGCGGTTTTCGTCGATACGCGCGGCGGACTGGGACATCGGGGGCTCCAAACAAAGGGCCCCTTGTTTGCGACATCAAGAAGCCTTGCGCAAGCGCGTTTGAGCGGACAAAGCACTTTGCTTGGTTTAGTCTTTCTCCCGTGCTGATATTGCCCGGACAAGCGACGATCGACGATCTGGAGCCGCTATTGGCTAGCCTGCAAAGTGCTTGGCAAGCCGAAGCGCCCGGGGCCCTCACGATCGACTGCGGTAAGTTGACGTCGATGGATTCGGCCGGCGCCGTGGCCCTCGCCATCGCGCTCGATCGTTCGATGGCACGAGGCGTTAACTTGGAACTCTTGCGACCTCCACCCATCTTCGGCGCATTCGGGTCGAATGCGTCGGGCGATCACAAACGTCCCTTTGGCGCGAAGGGCCTCTCCGCTCCGGATGTGTTTCCGGTTTCGCGCGTCACGCATACGAACTCGCTTGATCTCGTCGCGAATTCGTTCTCCCCATGGATCGGCGGACGGCTTTCGTTGTCGAGCGCGGCGCTGGAGCCCGTGCGCGTTTTCCTCAAGGAGTTGTTTCGCAATATCGAGGATCACGCCGGAGTGGATGTCGGATACTTGGCGGCCCAGTTCATACCCGGGAAAGACCGAGTGGACATTGCCATTGGGGACGGTGGCGTCGGGATTCCAGGTCGGATCCGTCGCAAAGAGCCGGGGATCGGCGACGCAGCGGCACTGTCGAAGGCGTTCGAAGAAGGCTTCAGCACCAAGACGACGCCAGGGAATCGTGGCGCGGGCTTGAATTGGGTCAAATCGGTCGTCGTTGACTCCAATCGCGGCGCCCTGCGGCTAGCCTCCGGACGGGGCCGGCTTCACGTCGCGGCCGACGAAGGGTTCTCGATCCATGCGATCACCGAGCGATCCGCTTCGTTTCCGGGCGCGCTCTATTCGATTTCCCTCCGAACCGATACAATCGAGGCCGTCGAGGAGACTCGCGGGGAGTTGGAATGGTGATCCAAGTCAGGGATTTGGCGCAAGCCGCCTATACGAACGACGACGGCGACGCGGTTCGCGCGGCGATCGCGGCCGAGCTCGTGCGCGCGGATCAAGTTACGGTCAGTTTCGCGGGCGTCGATGCGGTCACTTCGTCCTTCGTTAACTCGGCGCTCGTCCCGCTCTTGGAAGCGCTCGGGTTCGAAGCGTTCAAAAAGCGCATAAGGATCGTCGAGGCGACGAAGCCCACGATCGACCTCATCAAGCATCGCCTGAATTTCGAAGCGGCGCGGAATTCCGCCGCCTGAAGCTCAAGCCGCGCGTGCGGGCAGGCCGCCGGCCTTGGCGATGAAGGCGGCGATTTCGGCCACGCCTTTGCCCGCGCGGATATTGGCGAACACGAAGGGCCGGGCCCCGCGCATCGTCTTGGCGTCGCGGTCCATCACTTCGAGCGACGCGCCCACGTAAGGTGCGAGATCGATCTTGTTGATGACCAGCAAATCCGAGCGCGTGATGCCCGGCCCGCCTTTGCGCGGAATTTTGTCGCCGGCCGAGACGTCGATCACGTAGATCGTGAGATCCGCGAGCTCGGGCGAGAAGGTGGCGGCGAGATTGTCGCCGCCGCTTTCGACGAACAGCAGTTCGAGGCCCGGGAACTTGGCCGTCATCTCCGCGACGGCGGCGAGATTGGCCGAGGCGTCCTCGCGGATCGCGGTGTGCGGACAGCCGCCGGTCTCCACCCCCATGATGCGCTCCGGGGCGAGCGCGCCCGAACGCGTCAGGAATTGCGCGTCCTCCTTGGTGTAGATGTCGTTGGTGATGGCGGCGACGTCGTAGCGCTCGCGCAACGACTTGCACAGCGCATCGACCAGTGCCGTCTTGCCCGAGCCGACCGGCCCGCCGATGCCCACGCGCAAGGGTCCCGTATGTTGGGTCATGATCTGAACAACCTCGAATACTGGGTTTCGTGACGGAAGGAGAGGATGTCGAGTGCCGGCGCCGCCGCGCCAGCGTCGTCGAGTTCGCGCGCAAGCGCCGCATCGCGCGCGGTTTCGATCGCGGGTTCGAGCGATGCGAGAACCGCGAGCCCGTCGCTTTGGCCGAGCGGAATCGCGCGCACCGCCGCCGACACCAGATTGGCCGCGAAGGCATGCAGATAGGCCGCGAGCGCTTCGTCGAGCGGAATGTCCGCGCGCGCGGCGGCGGCGGCGACGGCGACGGGATAGACGTGCCCCTCGCCCGCGCAATCGGGCCAAGCGCGCGTCACGGCCGAAGCGAAACTCACTCCGGCTTGCGTGGCTTCGAGCGCCAGCTCGCCCGTACCACGCATCGCGGCGGCACGCGCGCCGATTTCGGTCAGTGCCGCCCGGTCGCCGTCGCGCGCGGCGCGCCACGCATGAACGAAAAACACCGCATCGGCGCGCGGGGCTCCATGCGCCAGAAGATCGGCGATCCATGGCGCCAGATCGGCGGCGGTCTTCACGCGGCCTTCGTCGATCGCGGCTTCCAGCCCGTGGCTATAGGCGAACGCCCCCACCGGGAAGGCGGGCGAGTGCCACGCCATCATGCGCAAGAGTGCGTCAGTGCGCATGATAGGCCCCGGCTTCGGGTTCGAACGGCGCGCGCCGCGCGACGACGACGGCACCCAGGCCCTTGAGCATGTCTTCGATCACGTGGTCGGCGGCGATGCGCAAGCGCCCGTCGTCAAGCACTTGCACCGCCAAATGCCGGTTGCCGAGATGCCAGGCGAGCCGCGCGGTATGCGCCGGATCGCGACCGGCGACGTCGAGCACGTCCTCCTCGGCCGCGCGCACTTCGATCACGCGCCCGTCGTCGAGGGCGAGCCCGTCGCCCTCGCGCAGATGCGTCGCATGGACCAGATCGAGCAGGAACTCGCCGCCCGCATCGAGCGTCAGATTCTGCCGGCGCAGA
>JAMNXK010000125.1 GCA_023653245.1 Tagaea sp. | reverse complement strand
TGTTCGTGGCGATCTTGTCGGTGCTGATCCTGGGCGAGCGCATCGCGGGCCCGCGGAAGATCGGCTTCGTGCTGATCCCGCTGGGCGTGATCGTGCTGGTGTTCGCGGGTGCGCATCACGGCACGGGCGGCGAATGGCGCGGGCAGTTGATTTTCGTGTGTGCGGCGATCCTGTGGGCGGCCTACACGATCGCCATGCGCAAGAGCGGCCTGGCGCCGCTGACGGGGGCGGCTATCGTCTGCGTGTGGTCGGCGATCCTGTTTCTGCCGCCCTACACGATCTACGCGATCGCGACCGGCGGGGCCGGCCTCGCGGGCGCGAGCTGGTCCGAGATCGCCCTGCAGACGATGGTTCAAGGCGTGTTGTCGAGCGTGGTCGCCCTCTACGCCTATAACCGCGCCATCGCCATCCTGGGCTCTTCGCGCGGCGCGGCTTTGGGCTCGCTCGTCCCGGTGCTCGCGACCTTGGCGGCGATCCCGATCCTGGGCGAGTGGCCCGCCCAGACCGATTGGCTCGGCTTGGCCGCGATCACGCTGGGGGTTTACCTCGCCACCGGCGCGCCGCTGCCCGCATGGCTCAAGGGTCGCGGTCCTTCTTGAGCAGCGTCGAGCCGTTGCGGCCGTCGGGCAAATCCCAGCGCAGCCGCACCTGACGCGTGGCGTTGTCGTAGATCAGCGTGACTTTCTGGCTCGGAAGCTGGCTCACCACATTGCGTCCTTCGAGCGTGGCCGGCGTGCGCGTGCGGCGCAAGAGCTTATCGGTGCCGTTTTCACCCCGAAGATAGACCAGGAAATGGTCGTTGCCGTCGCGTTCGATCGCGACGGAGAGCAGCGCCGGATTGGTCCACGCGCCGGTCCACACCCCCTGATAGTTTCCCCACCATTCCGCAGACAGCAACCGCGCGGGCTTGAGATCGTCGGTCTCCTTGAGCCGGCGCGGGCCGACCGGCAAGCCGCCCTCGCCGCAAAGATTGACGCCCTTCTTGGGCTCGAAATCGGGATGGAGGAAACGCGCGACGCACGCGCCAAAGGCGAAGTTCATCAGCGCAGAACTCGAACCGCCGTGACCCACCAAGCCGCTGTCTTCGTCGAGAGCCAGATAGGGTAGCTTGCGCCCGGCCGCGATTTCCCGCGATCGCCGCCCGCGTTCGGGGCTCGACAGCGCGTACTCGTCCTGGAATGGCAGAATGCCGATCGCGCGCGCGGCTCTCGTGTCCCCCAAGGCCGAATAGAGTTGGGTTGTTCCTTGGTTCCAACTGGAGTGGGTGCCGATTTCGGACCATGGAACGCCGGTGCCTGGCGCGCTCGGGATAATCGCCCAGACATCGGCACGCCGGCCGGCTTCCAATGAGATGGCGCCGCCATAGCTTTGACCCGCGAGCACGACGCGCTTATAGCCTTCGGCTTTCGCCTTCTCGACTTCCTCGATCGTGCGCGCGACATGGCGCATGCCCGCCACCGACCAACCGCCGGTTTCATGCATCGCATCGCGCGCGATGCGGCGAACGTCCCAACCGGCGCCCATCAGAACGCCGATATAGGGCGGCGGCGGAAACCGGGAAGCGTCGTGATGTCCCAGCGAACCGTGACTCCAAATCACCAAGCCCAACGCCGTCTCCGGCCCTTTGTTGGGCAGGTTCTGCATGCCTTCGTGGATCGTGTATTGCGCGGCGGCCGGCCCGGCAAGACCGAGAACCCAAAGCCCCAGGACAGAAAATTTTACGGCAAATCGCATCTTAAATTCCCCCGCGATTAGGTTGCCGGGAGATTCAATCTCCGTCAAGCGCGGGCACAAAAAAGAACGGCGCGCAGGGTTACGACGAATGTGCTTGATATTATGACCGATCATTCATAATATAGGCCGATGGGACACGGAACCTCGCAACTCGGCCGCCCGAGGGAATTCGAAGAAGCGGAAGCGCTGGCGCAAGCCACCTCGGCTTTCTGGAGCCTCGGCTATGCCGGCACGAGCTACGCCGTGCTCGAAGACGCGACCGGTCTGCATCGGCAAAGCTTGCGCTACGCCTTCGGCGACAAGGCGGCGCTCTTCGAGCGCGTCGTCTCCGAGTACACCGACAAGAAAGTCGGTCATGTCGTGGAACGCCTGCGGCGTCCCGGATCGGCGCTGGCGAATATCCGCGCGGTCTTCGATATCTGGGCGGCGGACGCGGATCACCCCTCCCGCCGCGGATGCCTCATGGTCAACGCGATGGCGGAGCTCGGCGCGACGGACGGCGCGGCCGTTCGCGCCATCGAGCGCGCCAACGACCGATTGATCGCCGGATTCGAAAGCACCTTCGCCGCCGCGCGGCGGCAGGGCGAAGTTCGCGCCGAGCTCGACCCGCATGTCCTGGCCGTTCAGGCCCTGACGCTGGGGGACGGCCTGATGCTGCAAAGCCGATCGGGCGCCGCCGGCCGCGTCGCGCGGCAAGTCTTCGACGCCTTCCTCGACCAAATCGCGGCATAGGCCGCGAGCGCCCATTTGAAGGAAATCCGCAAATGTCTTGGTTCTATCTCGGTCTGGCCGCGATCTTCGAAGTGACCTTCGCGATGAGCATGAAATACTCGGAAGGCTTCACCAAGCCGCTCGCCACGGCCGTCACCGTCGTGGCCGTCGTGCTCGGGATCACCTTCCTGACCCTGGCGATGAAGACCTTGCCCGTCAGCGTCGCCTACCCGATTTGGACGGCCGTGGGAACGCTCGGAACGGTCGTGCTCGGCTATCTGTTCCTCGGCGAGGCGTTGACCGCGCTGAAGGCGATCTCCGCCCTGTTGATCATCGCGGGCGTCGCCGGGTTGAAGATCGCCAGCGCCTGACCGCGCCAAGAAAAAGGCGGCGCGCCGTCCGGCACGCCGCCCCTTCCCCAAGCTATCGAGCCTGGGCCTCCCTAAACCCGGTTTTTCTTATTCGGCCGCGTTGGCGGCCTTGGGCTTGTGGTCGTCGAACTGGTCGTGCTCGGTCGAGCCGGCCATCGCGGTGGTCGAGGACTTGCCCGCGGAGATCGCCACCGCGACCGCGTCGAAATACGACGTGCCCACTTCGCGCTGATGGCGCGTGGCGGTGTAGCCGACTTTCTCGGCGTCGAACTCGGCCTGCTGGAGTTCCGAATAGGCGCCCATGCCGCGCTTGTTGTAACCGCGCGCCAGCTCGAACATCGAGAAGTTCAGCGCGTGGAACCCGGCGAGCGTGACGAACTGGAATTTGTAGCCCATCTCGGCGATGCGCTCCTGGTACGTCTCGATCGTGGTGAGATCGAGCTTGCGCCGCCAGTTGAACGACGGCGAGCAGTTATAGGCGAAGAGCTTGCCGGGGAATTTGCGCCGCACTTCGGTCGCGAATTCGCGCGCCTCGCCCAGATCGGGCTCCGACGTCTCCCACCAGATGAGATCGCAGTACTCGGCGTAAGCCAGGCCGCGCGCGATCGCGTATTCCACACCCTTGCCCGGCTTGATGCGGAAGAAGCCTTCCGACGTGCGCTCGCCGGTGAGGAACGGCCGGTCGCGCTCGTCCACATCCGAGGTGATGAGCTGGGCCGAATGCGCGTCGGTGCGCGCGACGAGCACGCTGGGCACGTTCTCGACGTCGGCGGCCATGCGCGCGGCGTTCAACGTGCGCACATGCGTTTGCATCGGCACCAGCACCTTGCCGCCGAGATGGCCGCATTTCTTTTCCGAGGCGAGCTGGTCCTCGAAATGCACGCCTGCGGCCCCCGCCTCGATCATGCCCTTCATGAGTTCGAAGGCGTTCAACGGGCCGCCGAACCCGGCTTCCGCGTCGGCGACGATGGGGGCGAACCAATCGATGTCGCCCTTGCCTTCCATCGTTTGAATCTGGTCCGCCCGGCGCAGCGCGTTGTTGATGCGCTTGACCACGTCGGGCACCGACGAAGCGGGATAGAGCGATTGATCGGGATACATCTGGCCCGCGTTGTTGGCGTCGGCCGCGACCTGCCAGCCGGAGAGATAGATCGCCTGCAACCCGGCCTTGACCTGCTGGACCGCTTGGTTGCCGGTCAGCGCCCCCAAGGAGCGCACGAACGGCGTGGTGTGCAGCTGCTTCCACAGCCGCTCGGCGCCGCGCCGCGCCAGCGTGTGTTCGACCGTGACCGAGCCCGCGAGCTTCTTCACGTCGGCCTGGGTGTAGTCGCGCTTGATGCCCTGCCAGCGCGGATCGTTCGTCCAGTCGGTCGTCATGATCTTCTCCTTCCGAATTGCGGCGTCTCGCGCCGTCCCCCGAACAACGTTCGGCCTGTAAATATCTTCACGATGCGGTGCCGAGACGCAAACGCAAAAACCCTATAATTCCCGTAAACACGTGGCATCCTTTGCAATCGGCCGCTCAATATTGTAAAGCTTGTAAATACCGGACGGAGACAGGCGATGGCCCGCAAGACCCTGCTCGGCAACAAGATTCGCCGCCTGCGCCAGGCGCGCGACCTCACCCAGGCGCGCATGGCGGAGCTCTTGGGGATTTCGCCGTCCTATCTCAACCTGATCGAGCACGACGAGCGCCCGGTCACGGTCTCGCTGCTGCTCAAGCTCGGCAAAAGCTTCGACGTCGATCTGGCCGATCTCTCCGACGACGACGACCGCAAACTCGCCTCGGGCTTGCGCGAGGTATTCGCGGATTCCACGCTCGACGGCGGCGACATCGGCGGCGAGGAGATCAAGGCGCTGGCCGAAGCGGCCCCCAACGCGGCCAAGGCGATCCTCGAATTGTACCGGGCCTACCGCCTGGCGCGCGAGGACGCGCAGTCGATGACGCTCGGCCTGGGCGGCGGGCGCACGCGCAAGACGGTGCTGCCGGCCGAGGAGTCGCGCGATTTCTTCCACGACCGCACCAACTACTTCGACGAGATCGAGCGCGCGGCCGAAGCCCTGGTGCAAGGCGCCCAGCTGCCGCCCGGCGAGCCGTGGCGCGTGATGCTCGATTATGCGCGCGCGAAGCACGGCATGTCGGTCGAGATCGCACCCCCCGAAGCGCTCGACGGCGCCGTGCGCCGCTACGACGCGAAGTCGCGCACGCTGCGGCTTTCGGAAATCCTCCCGCGCGCCTCGCGCCGCTTCCACATGGCCTATCAGATCGGCCTGATCGAAGCGCGCGAGGCGGTCGATGCGATCATCCGCGCCGCGAAGCTCGCCTCGCCGGAAACCGAAACGCTGGTGCGCGTCGGGCTCCACAACTACTTCGCCGGCGCGGTGCTGATGCCCTACGCGCCCTATCTCGAAGCCGCGCGGCACCTGCGCTACGACATCGACCGCTTGGCGCAGCGCTTCGGCGTGTCGTTCGAACAAGCCTGCCATCGTTTGGCGACGCTGCAGCGGCCCAACGACAAGGCCGTGCCGTTCTGGCTGGTGCGCGTGGACGTCGCCGGCAACGTGTCCAAGCGCATTTCGGCGGCCGGGTTCCATTTCTCGCGCTTCGGCGGCTCGTGCCCGCGCTGGGTGGTGCACGAGGCTTTCGCGAGCCCGGGGCGCATCCTGACCCAGATCGCGCGGCTGCCCGACGGCGCCACGTTCTTTTCGATCGCGCGCACGCTGACCAAGCCCGCGCCCGGTTTCGGCGAGCCGGCCTCCACCCTCGCCATCGGCATCGGCTGCGACATCGCCCGCGCGACCGAGCTGGTCTACGCCGATGGCTGGGACCTGACATCGCGCCTGCGCGAGGTCGAGATCGGTGCGGGCTGCCGGCTCTGCGAGCGCGAGAATTGCCGCCAGCGCGCCTACCCGCCGCTGCAGCACCGGCTCGACATCGATCCGGCGGTCAAAGGCGCCTCGGCCTTCGCGTTCAAGAAGGGATAGGGCTCGCCGTCTCGAGTCTTGGACCGGCCTCGCCCTTCGACAAGCTCAGGGTGAGGCCTACTTTAGGGGGCCTCATGGTGAGCCTGTCGAACCATGAGGCACGCGCGATCTCGCCGCTCCGCCTCAGCGCGGCGGCATGCGGCGCTTGGCGTAGTAGACCAGCAGTTCCGACAGCGACTGCAGGAATTTGTCGTTTTGCTTGGCCATGGCGGCGCCGAACTCGGCGCCTTCGATGAAGGTGCCGATCTCCTCCATCAGGATCGGATCGCCCGACCCTTCCTCGCCCGGCTTCGCAAGACCATGCGGCAGCGTCTCGCGCACGAACTCCAGCAGACGATCGAAGGTCTTGTGCAAGGAGACGGGCAAGCCGTCGAGCTTGCCCTTGAAGATTTTCTCGTCGAGCAGGAACACCTTGCTGTCGACGAGCGCGCGCGCCGAACCCATGCGCTTGCCGCCGTCGACCAGCGACAACTCGCCGAAGATTTGGCCGGGATGGATTTTGGCGATGGTGGCGAGATTGGCGCCGTGGCCGCGGAAAATTTCGACCGCGCCTTCGCGAAGCAGACAGGCGAAATGCCCGTCCTCGCCCTCTTCGAAGATCAGGTCCCCTTTGCGGTAGACTCGGCTGAACTCGTCCGCCATGCGGACAGAATAGCCCTAAATCTCCGCGACTTCCAAGATTCCAGG
>JAMNXK010000124.1 GCA_023653245.1 Tagaea sp. | reverse complement strand
GGGGGACTCCTCCCGTCATAGGTTGTCCCTCAGCCACATGCCGAAGCGGCCGAACATGCCCGCGGCCGGCGGGGCCGCGGCTTCGGGCCGCAAGGATTCGGTGCCGTTGCGATGCGCGTGGAACACCAGCCCCGCGCAGGCGGAAAAAGCCGGGCCGCCGGTCTGGTCGGCCAGGCCGAGCAGGCCGGTGGGCTTGCCCATGCGCACTTGCTTGTCCAGCACCATGGCGGCGAGCTCGCGCACGCCTTGGAGCTGCGAGGCCCCGCCCGTGAGCACCACGCGGCGGCCCGCGATCTTGTCGAAGCCCGAGGCTTCCAGGCGCGAGCGCACGAGCTCGAACGTCTCCTCCAGGCGCGGCGCCACGATGCCGGTCAGGATCGATTTGGGCACGTGATTGGCTTGGGTCTGCTCTTCCTCGCCGACCAGCGGCACGTCGACCAATTCGCGCTCGTCGCTGGCCGAGCCGATGCAGCTGCCGTGCAGCGTCTTGATGCGCTCGGCATGGGCCAGCGGCGTCGACAGGCCGCGCGCGATGTCGTTGGTGACGTGCGCGCCGCCGACGCCGATCTGGTCGACGAACACGCAATGCCCGTCGAAGAACACGGCGAAGGACGTCGTCCCGCCGCCCATGTCGATCACGCAGGCGCCCAGATCCATCTCGTCCTCGACCAGGCAGGCGAGGCCCGAGGCGTAGGCCGGCACGACCGGCTCCTCGATCTCCAGATGGCAGCGCGCCACGGCGGTCTCGAGATTCCGGACGGCACCGTTGGCCGCCGACACCATGTGCATGTTCACGCCCAGCCGCTCGCCGCACATGCCGCGCGGATCGCGGATGCCGCGGCTGCCGTCGATGGTGAAGCCGACCGGGATCTGGTGCACGACGCGGCGGTCGGGGGCGGCTTGGGTCTGGCGCGCCTGCTCGATGGCACGGCGCAAATCCGAATCGCCGATCTCGTGGCCGTTCAGCGCCACTTCCACGCCGTAGGTGCGCGACAGCGGCGCGCCGCCGAGCAGGTTCACCACGACGCTCTTCAGCGTCTCGCCCGCCATCTGCTCGGCCGCCGACACCGCCGACAGGATCGAATTCTCCGCGTCGTCGAGATCGACGATCGTGCCCCCGCGCACGCCGCGGCTGATCTGATGGCCGATGCCCGTCACGCGCAGCTGGCCTTCGGCGTCCGCCTTGGCCACGAAGCAGGCGACCTTGGTCGAGCCCAGATCGAGGGCGGCGATGGTTCCGTTCCGGCGGGCGCGTTTCTTTTTCGACATGGCGGCGTGGTCTTCCTCAGGTCGGCCGATTCGCGCGGCGTTGTTGGGCGTTGGCGGGGGGTGCGGCGGGCGCGGTTTCGCGCGCGCGCAAAATCAGGCGGTCGGGCAAGCGCAGATCGACCGAGACCAGATCGCGCTCGACCAGCGCGTTGTCGCGCGCGAGCTGGGCCAGGCGTTCGTAGGCCGCCCCGGCGTTGGTCTCGGGCAGGTTCACGACCACGCCGTTGTCGAGATTGAGGTTCCAGCGCCGCCCGCCGACGCGCACGGCCGCGGCGATGCGCGCGCGCATCGCGGGCTCGGTGTCGAGAAGGGCGATCAACGCCGCCGCGTGCGGGGGGGCGTCGTCGCCGACCACCACGACCAGCCGCGCGAAGCGGCCCGGATCGACGCCGGCGATCTCGCGGCCTTCGACGTCGATCACGTGGAAGCGCCCGCGCGTTTGCCACAAGGCGAGCGGCACGCGTTCTTCCAGGCGCACATGGATCGTGTCGGGCAGGCGGCGCTCGACGGCGGCGCGGCGCACCCAGGGCAGGGTTTCGAGCTCGATCTTCGCGGCGTGCGGATCGAAGGCGAGGATGGGCGCGCCCCGGCGTGCGTCGAGCACGGCCAGCACGTCGCGCGCGGCGGTGCGCTCGCGGCCCTCGACGACCACGTCGCCGATCGCCAGGCCCGCGCGCGCGCTCGCGTTCAACGCGTTGGCGCGCAAATCGTAGGCGAGGTCTTCGAGCCGGTCGGCGCCGCCCGCGTTCCACAGATGGAAGGCGCCGGCGCCGAGGACGGCGATGGCCGCGATCGCCGCCGTCGCCTTGAGCGCGCGGCCCGACGGGCGCCAAGCGAGCACCCGGCGCCAGCCGATGCGGCGCGCGGGCTTGCGGGTCTTGTCTTTGCGGCCGATCATCGGACGGTCCTCGCTTTCGGGCCGTCATGCGTCGCGTTCTCGACCAGCCAGGCGCACAGCTCGGCGAAGGGAATGCCCGACGCGGCCGCGATCTCCGGAACGAGCGACAGCGGCGTCATCCCGGGCTGGGTGTTGACCTCGAGCAGCACGATCCGCCCGGGCTCGCCGCGCGTGTCGTCGTAGCGGATGTCCGCGCGCGACACGCCCCGGCAGCCGAGCGCGCGATGGGCTTCGAGCGCCACGCGCATGGCTTCGTCATAGGCGGATTTGTGGATCGGCGCGGGGCAAAGATGGGTCGCTTTGCCGTCGGTGTACTTGGCCGTGTAGTCGTAGAAGCCGTTATTGGGCCGGATTTCGAGCACGCCCAGCGCGCGCGCGCCGCCGTTGAAGCCCATGACCGCGACGGTGAGTTCGCGCCCGGGCACATAGGCTTCGACCAGCACGTCCTCGTCGAACGGCCAGGGGGCGGCGGCGAGCGCGTCGAGATCGGATTTCTCCAGCACGATCTTCACGCCGACCGACGAGCCTTCGTTGCCCGGCTTCATCACGAAGGGGATGGGCAGGGCGCGGCCCGCCAGCACGTCGGCGCGCTTGAACACGCCGCCTTCGGCCACCGGCAGTTTGCGGCCCGCGAACACGTCGCGCGCCACCGGCTTGTCCATCGCCAAGGCCGAGGCGAGCAGGCCCGAATGCGTGTAGGGCACGCCCGCGAGGTCGAGCACGCCTTGGATCGTGCCGTCTTCCGCCCAGCGGCCGTGCAGCGCGTTGAACACCGCGTCGGGCTTCTCCGCCAGCGCTTGCGCGAGGCCTTCGAGCGACACGAGATCGTGCTCGATCACGTCGTAGCCCTTGGCGCGCAAGGCGGCCGCGCATTCGCGGCCCGACACGAGACTCACCTCGCGCTCGGTGGATAGTCCGCCCTTGAGGAGCAGTATCTTCTTCATGATCGGTTTCATGCCGGGCCCCCGGCGCGCACGCCGACGCGCTTGATTTCCCATTCCAGCGTCACGCCGAACTTCGCGAACACGCGCGCGCGGACTTCTTCGCCCAGATCCTCGAGATCGGCGGCGGTGGCCGTGCCTTCGTTGATCAGGAAGTTGCAATGCTTCTCGCTGACCTTGGCGCCGCCGCGCGTCAGGCCCCGGCACCCGGCCGCGTCGATCAGCTCCCAGGCTTTCGCACCCGGCGGATTGGCGCCCGTCGGATTTGCGAATGTCGAGCCGCCGGTGCGCGCGCGCACGGGCTGCGAGGCTTCGCGCTTGGCTTGGATATCGGCCATCCGCGCGGCGATCTCGCGCGCGTCGCCGGGCGCGGTCTTCAACTCGGCGCCGGTGAAGATCCAGTCGGCGGGCATGCAGCTCGACCGGTATTCGAAGCACAAGGCGCCGTTGGTCGCGTAGTGAAGCTCGCCCTTGGCGTCGACCGCTTCGGCGGCGAGCACGATGTCCTTCATTTCGGTGCCGTAGGCGCCCGCGTTCATGCGCAGCGCGCCGCCGATGGTACCGGGCACGCCGACGAGGAATTCCAAACCGCCCAGACCCCAGTCGCGCGCGGCCGCCGCGACGTTCGCATCGAGTGCGGCCGCGCCCGCCTTGACGATGGCGCCGTCGCGGCTCACCTCGGCGAAGCCCTTGCCCAGGCGGATCGTCACGCCGGGCAGGCCGCCGTCGCGCACCAGAAGATTCGAGCCGACGCCGAGCACGGTGACCGGCACGTCCGCCGGCTTCGCCGCCAGGAACGCGGCCAGATCGTCGCGATCGGCCGGGCGGAAAAGCACCTCCGCCGGGCCGCCGACGCGGAACCAGGTCGTCGCGGCGAGGCTCGCATTCTCGCGCAAAGTCCCGCGCACCTTGGGCAGGCGCTCGATCAGGCGAAGATGTTTGGGGGCGGCCATCATGCCTTCCCTCCCAGCGCGTCGAGTTCGCCGGGCAGCGCGTAGGCCCATTGGGTGATGGTGCCCGCGCCGAGGCACACGACCATGTCGCCGGGCTTGGCGAGATCGAGCACCGTGCGCGCGAGCGCCTGCGGATTGTCCAGCGCCACCGCCTTGCGATGGCCGTGGCCGCGCAAGCCTTCGACGAGCGAGTCCTTCGAGGCGCCGTCGATCGGCGCTTCGCCGGCGGCGTAGACGTCGGCGACGATCACCGCGTCGGCGTCGTTGAAGCAGGTGCAGAAATCCTCGAACAGGTTCGCCAAGCGCGTGTAGCGATGGGGCTGGACGACCGCGATCACGCCCGCCGACGTGGCCGAGCGCGCGGCCTTCAACACGGCGGCGATCTCGACCGGGTGGTGGCCGTAATCGTCGATCACCGCGATGCCGGCCCCCATGCCGGTCTTGGTGAAACGGCGCTTCACGCCCTTGATGCCGGCCAGCGCCTTGCGGATCGTGGTTTCGTCGATGCCCATCTCGATGGCCACGGCGACGGCGGCGAGCGAGTTCTCGACGTTGTGCTTGCCGACCAGCGGCAGATGCAGATTGCGCAGCGTGCGCTCGGCACCCGCGCGCCCCGAAAGCACCACATCGAAATGCCCGCCCGAGGCGTCCAGGCGCACATTCGTGCCGCGCACGTCGGCCTGGGGCGAGAAGCCGTAGGCGAGGATCTTGCGGTCTTGCGTGGCGGCGATCAGCGCCTGGACTTCCGGATGGTCCACGCACATCGCCGCGAAGCCGTAGAAGGGCAGGTTGGAGATGAAGGTCTGATAGCCCTTCTTGGCGTTCTCGAAGGTTCCCCAATAGTCGAGATGCTCGGGATCGATGTTGGTCACCACCGCGATCGTCGCGGGCAGTTTCACGAATGTGCCGTCGCTCTCGTCGGCTTCGACGACCATCCAATCGCCCGCACCCAGGCGCGCATTGGTGCCGTAGGCGTTGAGGATGCCGCCGTTGATGATCGTGGGATCCATGGCGGCGGCTTCGAGCATGCCCGCCACGAGGCCGGTGGTCGTGGTCTTGCCGTGCGTGCCGGCGATGGCGATCGCCCATTTGAGGCGCATGAGCTCGGCCAGCATCTCCGCGCGCCGGACGACGGGGACGAGTTTCTCGCGCGCCGCGCGCACTTCCGGATTGTCGGCCTTCACGGCGGTCGACACGACCACGACTTCGGATTCGCCCAGATTCTCGGCCTTGTGGCCGACATGGACGGCGATGCCGAGATTGCGCAGGCGCTGGACGTTCGCACCGTCGGCTTGGTCCGAGCCCTGCACCTTGTAGCCGAGATTGTGCAGGATCTCGGCGATGCCCGACATGCCGATGCCGCCGATGCCGACGAAATGGATGAGCCCGATATCGAGCGGCAGCGCTCTCATGCGGCCCTCCCTTGCGCGAAGCCGGCGACCAGATCGGCCAGGCGCTCGGCCGCGTCGGGCTTGCCGAAGCCCCAGGACGATTGCGCCATGCGCGACAGCGCCGATGGCTCGGCGAGCAGCGCGGTCAGGCGCGCCGCCAGATCGGCCGCGGTGAATTCCTTGTCGGCGACGACCCAGGCGCCGCCGGCGGCTTCGAGCGCCTTGGCGTTCGCGGTCTGGTGATCGTCGGTGGCGTGCGGGTAGGGCACCAGGATCGAAGGCCGGCCGATGCAGGCGAGCTCGGCGACGGTCGACGCGCCCGCGCGCGCGACGACGAGCTGTGCTGCGGCGATGCGCGCGGGCAGATCGGCGAAGAACGGTGCGACTTCGGCCGCCACGCCGAGTTGGGCGTAGGCGGCGCGCACGCGCTCGACATCGTCCTCGCGCGTCTGCTGGACGATGCGCAAGCGCGCGCGCGGCTCCGGCGCGAGTTGCGCCACCGCTTCGGGCACGACGCGCCCGAAGATCGAAGCGCCCTGGCTGCCGCCGGTGACCAGCAGGCGCAGCTCGCCGCCCGAGGCGGGGACGATGTAGGTCGTCGCGCGCAAGCCGATCGCGGCCACACGCACCGGATTGCCGACATGCGCCGCACGCTCGGCCCCGCGCGTTTTCGCGAAGGAGCCGGCGATCGCGTCCACGCGGCCGGCGATCAGGCGGTTGGCGCGGCCGAGCACGGCGTTCTGTTCGTGCAAAATGGTGGGCACCTTCGCTGTCGAGGCGGCGGCGACGGTGGGCAGGCTCGGATAGCCGCCGAAGCCCACGACCGCGTCGGGGGCGAGCTTGGCGATCAGCGCGCGCGCGGCGAAGTAGCCCGGGATCAGCGACAGGGCGCCGACGAGCTTGCGCACGATTCCGCCGGTCATCTTCTTCAAGGGCAGGCGATGGATGTCGATGCGGCCCAGCTCGCCGCCGTAGCGCGCGCCGCGGTCGTCGGTGACCAGCGCCAGGCGGAAGCCGCGCGCGGCGAGCGCGCCGGCCAGCGCT
>JAMNXK010000123.1 GCA_023653245.1 Tagaea sp. | reverse complement strand
TGGCCGATCAGCGACACATGGCCGGGATGCAGCAGGTCGAAACACCCGTTGGTGAAGCCCACTTTGAGGCCCTGCCGGCGCCAGCGTTCGGCTTGATCGCGCGCCTGGTCGAGCGTCGCGAGCTTGTTCTCGCCCTCGGCCAAATCGTCGTGGCGCAGCTCCTTGACCAAATCGTCGCCATAGGCGACGGCGGTCCCCACCTTTGCGACGACGACCGACGCGGCGACGGCGGCGAGACGCGCCGCGTCGGGCACCGACAGGCCCGCGGCGATCGCGGTGGCGAGGGTCGCCACGACCGTGTCGCCGGCCCCCGACACGTCGAACACTTCGCGCGCGAGGGCGGGCAGATGATGGGTCTTGCCGCGCGCGGGCACCAGGCTCATGCCCTGGCCGCCGCGCGTGACCAGCACCCATTCGCATTCGATCTGCTTGATCAGCTTTTTCGCCGCCAGCTCGACTTGCCGGTCGTCTTCGCAAGGCAGGCCCGTCGCTTCGGCGAGTTCGCGCCGGTTGGGCGTGAGGATCGTCGCCCCCTTGTAGCGCGCGTAGTCGCGGCCTTTGGGATCGACGATGGCGACGCGCTTGGCGGCCTTGGCGGCGAGGATGATCGTCTGCAGCGCGCGCGGAATCAGCAGGCCTTTGGCGTAGTCCGAGATCGCCACGACCGGGCATTCCTTGAGCGCCTGGCACACGAGCCGCGCGGCGTCCTCGGCGATCGAATCGCCGACATCGGCGGCGGTCTCGCGGTCGGCGCGCAGCATCTGCTGATGGCCGGCGACGTAGCGCGTCTTGATCGTGGTCGTGCGCCCGCGCTCGACCAGCAGATGCGGCTCGATCCCTTCGATCTCGCCGACCAGCGACATGACTTCGCGGCCCGCCGCGTCCTGGCCGACGACCGACACGAACTCGGCCGCACCGCCAAGGCCCGCGACGTTGCGCACCACGTTGCCCGCCCCGCCCAGCATCGCCACTTCGCGCTCGATGCGCAGCACGGGAATGGGCGCTTCGGGCGAGATGCGCTCGGCGGCACCATAGACGAAGCGGTCGAGCATCACGTCGCCCACGCACACGACGCGCGCGCCCTTGAGGCTCGGCACCAAAGCGGCGAGATCGGCATTGGCGGTCATGGCGTCCCCCTCATGGCGTCCAGGGGCCTTCCGAGATTCCGAGCGCGCGTTCGAGCCCGCCGCACAGCGCCTGACCGAGCGTGATGTGCATTTCCTGGATGCGCGCCGTGGTGTCCGACGGCACGATGAGCGCGATATCCGCGTGCGCGAGCGCCGGGCCGCCGCCTTTGCCGCCGAGGAGCGCCGAGACGATGCCCAGCTTGCGCGCGGTCTTGAAGGCTTCGATCACGTTGGGCGAATTGCCCGAGGTGGAAATGCCGATGGCCAAATCGCCCGGCTTGCCGAGCGCTTCGATCTGGCGCGAGAACAGATACTGGAAGCCGAGATCGTTGCCGATCGCGGTCAGCGCCGAGCTGTCGGTCGTCAGCGCGAGTGCCGCGATCGCGGGGCGGTTCTTGATGTAGCGGACGGTGAGCTCGGTCGCCAAATGCTGCGCGTCCGAAGCCGAGCCCCCGTTGCCGAAGAACAGCAGCTTGCCGCCATTGCCGATCGTCGCCACGGCCTGGGCGAGCAGGCGCACGAATTGCGCTTCGAGCGCGCGATGCGTGGCTTCGGCCACGGCGCGATGCTCGACGAATTCGGCTTGGTAATAGGCTTTGGGATCGAACGCGGGGGTCATGACCGGGAACGGACCGCACCTTCCAGAATCGCCTCGAACCGGGTGGCGACGGCGGCAATATCGAAGGTTCGCCGCGCGTAGTCCAGCGCTTTGGCGCCTTGGGCGGCGCGCAGATCGGGGTTTTCGGCCAGGGACTTGGCCGCGGCCGCGAATCCCGCCCGATCGGCGGGGGACACGGCCAAGCCGGCGCCCTCGCGGCCGATCAAGCGTGCGGCGAGATTCTCGGGCGGGATCGCGGCGAGGATCGGCCGGCCCACGCACAGATAGGTGAGCACCTTGGACGGCACCGAGAACACGCCCGCATCCGATTCGAGCACGGCGACGAGCACGTCCGCGGCGGCGAGCGTCTCGCCCAACCGCGCGAAGGGCTGGAACGGCAGCACGCGCAGATTGGCCAGCGCGAGCCCCGCCAGCCACTCGGCCCCCGGCCCTTCGGAAATCACCACCACGCGCGCATCGGGCAGCGCGCGCGCCAGATCGCGCAGCAGACTCGGGTCGTGCTTCATGCCGAGCGTGCCCGAATAGAGGAACACGGTCTTGCCGATCAGCCCGTGCGCGCGCGCGAATTCGTTGTCGCGCGGCGCGATCGCGATCTCCTCGCGCGCGGCCCAATTCTCGATCGTGTGGACGTTCGCGACACCCCAGCCGCGCAAGATCGGCTCGAAATCCGCCGTGATCGCCACCACCGCGTCCGACCCGCGCAGCAAGCGCCGCTCCATCGCTTCGTAATAGAGCCCGACGAAATCGCCGAGAACCGGCAGCTTCTTGCCCAAGATCTTGCGGATCGCCACGCCGACCAGATCCTGCAGCCAATAGACGAAGCCAGCACCGGAATCGCGAGCGCCCGCGCGCGAACCCGCCTGCACGTCGAGCGGCGCGTTGCCCGCGAGCACGACATCGGGGCGCCAGCGCGCGATGTCGGCGCGCGCCAAGGCGCCCAGGCGCCGCTCTTGCGTCCAGCGTTTGGCGAAAGAGTGCTTGGCGAAGGGCGCGCCCAGATCGAGAAACCCGATCTCGAACCCGGCGGGATCGTCGGGACGCGCGTCGATGGGCCCCTTGGGCGCTTGGAATTCCTTGAAGCACAGATGGCGCACGGCGTGGCCGCGCTTGGCCAGCGCGCGCGAAAGCTGCACGGGAAAGGCGTGACCCGGATAGTCGTGGACCAAAATCCTCATGCGCGCGCCCGCACGATCAAGCAATCGCCGCGCCCCGTGCGGTTCCAATGCGCGAGCAGCGGAAACAGCAGCAAGCGCGCCACCAGCATCGCGGCGGCCACCAAAGGCGCCTTGCGCTGCAGGCGCACTGCGGCACCCATATCGGCGCGCCAGCGATGCGCGATCCAGCTTTGCGCCACCCACAAGGCGGGCGTGATCGCGCCGCTCGCGACGATCTCGAAGCCTTCTTCGGCGAGCAAACGATGCAGCCGATCCTTGGAGAAATGCACGATATGGAACGGCACGTGCCAATTGACCCAGGCGGCGCCGTAGCGCGCGGCCAGGGCCGACTCGACATTCGGCAGACTGATCCACACTTGCCCGCCGGGCACGAGAATGCGCTTCACGTGCCGGAGCATGTCGCGCGGGCTCAACGCGTGTTCGAGCACGTTGGACAGCACGGCGACGTCGTAGGGGCGCTCGAGCCGGAAATCCTCGATCAAGGTTTCGTGGACCGTGAAGCCGCGGCCGCGCGCCACCGCCGCGGCGTTGGAATTGAGCTCCAAGCCTTCCGGTGCGAAGCCGTTGCGCTTGTAGAGTTCGAGGCCGCGGCCCTCGTTGCAGCCGATATCGATCAAGCGCCCCGCGCCCTTTCGCGCGTGGAAGGAAATGTCGCCGTCGAGGGCCAGCAGCAGGCGATAGAAGGGCGAGAACAGGAATTTCTCGCGCGCCGCCGAATAGGTCCGATCGGTCTTGCCGCCGTAATTGTACTGCGCCTCGTAGAGCGCCTTGAGCGCGGGTCCATCGGGGCGCGGGCTGGTCTGCCGTCCGCCGCACGCATCGCACGCCAGCACGCGATAGACGCCCGGCGTGCCGAAGCGGTTATCGACCACGCCTTCCAACAGCGAACGCGTGGCGGCACCGCAGAACAGGCAAGCCTCGGTCATTTCCCCGCCTTGCGCCGCTCGTAAAGCTTGGCGTCGATCAAGAAGCGGAACCACAAAGTTTGCAGCACGTAGAAGATCAGGCCTTCCTTGCCGTCGAGAAACCCAAGGCGAATGACATAGCGATAGGCGAACAGCAGGAAGGCGCGCAGGAACAAGGGGGCCTTGTAGTACCAGCCGCGCGCGCGGCGCTTTTCGGCCACCGGATCGCCCGAGCCGGCCTGGATTACGCCCGCACCGCCGGGATTGAGGATCTCGTCGACCTCGGCGTCGGCCCAGCGATTATGGCGCGCGGTCCATTCGGTCAGCGACAGGCGGATGTCGTCGATCATCGGATAAGCGAGCTTGGGCGTTGCGCCGTCGGCGTGGAAATGCTGATCGTATTTGCGCGTCTCGCAGCGGCCCTTGCCGGTGCGGAACAGGCGCATATGGTAGATCGGGTACATGCCGCCATGGCGCAAAGCGCGGCCGTGGAAATGCACGAGACGCGGCACGTAGAAGCCGCCGATGGCCGGATCGACGGGCTTGGCGAGCAACGCGGCGATCTCGGCTTTGAGCTCGGGCGTGAGGCGCTCGTCGGCGTCCAGATGCAGCTGCCATTCGTGGCGCAGCGGCAAGGCGTCGATCGCCCAGTTGCGCTGGGCCCCGTAATTCTCGAACGGGTGATGGACGAGCTGCGCGCCGCTGGCCGCCACGATGTCGTGCGTGGCGTCGGTCGAGCCCGAATCGACGACATGCACATCGGCCGTGAGGCCGCGCAGCGAGTCCAGCGTGGCGCCGATCGTGGCTTCCGAGTTGAACGTCAGGACGACGACCGAGACGGGACTCATGCGGCGGCGACCTCGCGATAGACGCTTTCCAGGCGCGCGGCGATGTTCGCCCAGTCGTAGCGTTCGGCGGCGAGCTTGCGGCCCGCCTCGCCCATGCGCTTGGCGCGCGCGGGATCGTTGGCGAGCAGCAGGATATGGGCGGCGAGCGCGTCGATCTCGGGCGGCGAGACGAGGCCCGCGCCCGCGTCTTCGATCTCGCGCCAGATGTTGACGCGGTCGGAAATCGCCACGGGCGCGCCGCACGCCATCGCCTCGACGATGGCGATGCCGAAATTCTCCGACCACGAGGGCAGCGCGAACAGCGCGCAATCGACGAAGGCGGCGAGCTTGTCGCGTCCGTTCAGCATGCCGATCCACAGCGTGTCCGATTCGAGCCCGTGCGCCGCGACCAGGGTTCTCGCCTGGGCTTCGTAGCCGTCGTCGGGCCCGGCGATCGCCAGGCGCAACGCGGGATCGGCGTCGCGCGCCTTGCGGAAGGCCGGGATCAGCACGTCCAGGCCCTTCTTGAAATTGAGCCGCGACAAGAACAGCACGGGCTTGGTGCCGGCGAGTTGCGGAAACTTCGCCGCGAAACTTCCGCGCGCGGGCAAGTCCGCGAACTCGGCGACGTCGATGCCGTTGGGCACGACCACGCCCTTGGCACCGCGGGTATAGGGTTCGGCCAGGCGCATCTCCGCCTCGGCCGTCCAGTGCAAAGCCGCCGCGCCGTCGATCACGCGGTTCTGGAACGCGAATTCGACCAGCGCCTTGCGCGCGCGATGGCGCTTCCACATGAACGGGTCGAGCGTGCCGTGCGGGCGCAGCAGATAAGGCACGCGCGCGGCGCGCGCCACGCGCGCGGCGTACCAGACGTGAAACAGATAGAGCGAGTGGATATGCACCACGTCGGCTTTCGGGATCGCCGCGTCGAGCGCGCGGGCGAGCGGCCAGGAGACGGCCAAGGTTTTCGGAAAACCTTGGCGATGGACATGGATCGTCACGCCGCGTCGCGTCGTCGTGCCCGACAATTCCGCGCGCTCGGAATCGCTCATCTCGCGGTCGGTCGTGTGGATTTCGACCTCGTGGCCGCGGGCCGCGACCGCGCGCGCCATATCGACGACGGCCTTGGCGGGGCCGCCGGTGCGCGAGGCGATAGAAGCGATGACGTGGACGATACGAATGGGACGGACCTGAACGCCGGGATCGGGGGATAAACGCCCGGTGTTCTTCGCAAATTCCCGGGACTTGGGCAAATCGCGGTGCCTTGACGCCCCCCCGAGTCGGAGGCGCATGATGCCCCTCGGGAGGGCGTCCGCCATGACCGGGCCCGCAAAACACGTGTCGCGCCGCCGTTTCGTCCGGGGAATCGCCCTGGCCGCGCTGGCAGCACCTTCCCTCGCCCGGGGCCAGACCGCCCGCATCGACCCCGCCCAGCCTTTCTCCACCCGTCCGGTCGATATGGCCTTGGTATTGGCCGTCGATTGCTCGCGCTCGATCGACGCGGACGAGTACCGTCTGCAAGCCTTGGGCTATGCCGCCGCGTTCCGCACCGACCGGGTGCGCAAAGCCGCTTTGGGCGGGCGCAGCGGCGCCATCGCCGTGTGCATGACCCAATGGGGCGGGCAACGTGCCCAGGAGCTCGTGGTCGATTGGACGCTGCTGGCCGATCCCGCCGGGCTGGAGAATTTCGCCGCCCGGCTCGCGATCCAGCCGCGGCGGATCGAGGACGACGCGACCTCGCTGTCGGGCGCCATCGACTATGCGCGCCGGCAATTTTCCACCCTGCCCTACGCGACCGAGCGGCGCGTGATCGACGTGTCGGGCGACGGGATCAACAACCAAGGCCGCTTGCCGCGCTTCGCGCGCGACCAAGCGATCGACGAAGGCATCGGCATCAACGGCCTGCCGATCTTGAGCGAGTACGTCACGCTCGACCGCTA
>JAMNXK010000122.1 GCA_023653245.1 Tagaea sp. | reverse complement strand
TTCGTGATCTACAACGAAATCGAACGGCCCGACCGCAATCCGCTGCAGATCCGCCTGATGTACGCCAATCCCGAAGCGATCGCCGCCGCGCGGCAAGGCCAGCCCGTGCCGCGCGGCACGATCCTGGTCATGGAGGACCGCGCGGCCGAACTCGGGGCCGACGGCCAGCCTGTGCTCGACTCGCGCGGACGCATGAAAGCCTCGTCGCGCATCCTCAACGTCTTCGTCATGGAAAAGCGCGAAGGCTGGGGCGCGGAATATCCGCCCGAGCGGCGCAACGGCGAGTGGGAATACGCGACCTACACGCCCGAAGTCGTCAAACGCCCGGGCGTCAATACCCAAGGCTGCTTCCAGTGCCACACCGCGCGGCGCGGGCAGGGGCGCGACTACACGTTCACGTTCATGCAGTGGGTCGACGACGGCAAGCCCGGTCCGCGCTGATCAATTCATCCGCCCGGCGAACAGCGCGCGCAGGTCGTCGGCCGCGGCGGCGAGCTCGTCGAGATGCGGGTTGAGCGCCAGCGCCTTCTCCCAGGCCGCCAGCGCGGCCGCCGGCTGGCCCTGGCGGAGCGCGATCTGACCGAATCCCGCGAGCGCGCCGTAATGGCGTGGCTCGCGCGCCAGCGCTTCGAGGATGTCGGCGACCGCATCGGCGTCGCGCGCTTCGATGAAAGCCAGCGTGGCGCGCTTGTTCCACGCCTCCGCCCAGTCCGGATAGCGCCGGCACAGATCGTCGAGCAGCGCGCGCGCGCCCGCCCCGTCCTTGGCCACGATATGGCCGATCGCTTCGTGCATCGCGGCCACCGCCGCGTCGTCGTCGTGATCGGTCCAGATGCCCCAAATCAAATCGCCGATTTCGTCCGCCGGGCGGTCGAGCGTGGGCGCGCCGATCTCGCGGAACAGCCGGTCGAGGCGCCGCGGCGCGTCTTGCGGCGGGGGCCGCTCGCACAAGGCGAGCAGGCGCTTGAGGGCGGCGGCGAAGTCCGTCGACATGCGCCAATTCTATCACGCGCGCATCGTGCGCTATAGTCGCCGGCGCATGACGATTCCGCGACTCGTTTCGATCGGGGCGGCCTGCCTCACCACCCTTTATCGCGTGGACGCGATTCCGGCGGTGCCGGGCAAAGCGCAAGCCCGCGCCGCCGTGCGCGTGACCGACGGCATGGCGATTTCGGCGGCTTGCGCGTTCGCGCGGCTCGGCGGCGAAGCCTCCGTCTGGGCCCGGCTGGGCGACGACGCGCAAGGCCAAGCGATGCGCGCCGAACTCGCGGCCGCCGGGCTCGACGTCGCGGGCTTGCGCGCCTGCCCGGGCGGCAAGTCCTCGCACGCCGCGGTGGTGGTCGACGCGCGCGGCGAACGCCTGGTGACGGTGTTCCACGATCCCGGGCTCGACGCCGATCCGGTCTGGCTGCCGCTCGACGCGCTCGACGGTGCGGCGTTCCTGCATGCCGATGTGCGCTGGATCGAAGGGGCGACGCGCGCCATGAAAGCCGCGCGCGGAAAAGGCGTGCGCGCGATGCTCGACGCCGAGACCACCGATCCCGCGATCCTCGCGGCCTTGGTGCCGCTCGCCAGCCACGCCGTGTTTTCCGACGCGGGCCTCGCGGTCCACACGGGCACGCCCGACGTCGAGGCGGGCTTGCGCCTCGTGGCGGCGCGCGGGACCCACGCGCATGTCGGCGCGTCGTGCGGGGCGGCGGGCTATGTTTGGCTCGAAGACGGCGCCGTCCGCCGCATGCCCGCGCCATCCGTCGCGGCGATCGACACGCTGGCCGCCGGCGACGTGTTCCACGGCGCTTTGGCCTTGGCGTTGGCCGAAGGACGGACGATGGCGGCCGCCGCGCGCTTCGCGTGCGCCGCCGCGTCGCTCAAATGCGCGGTGTTCGGCGGGCGCTTGGGCTGCCCGTCCCGCGGCGACGTGGACGCGTTTATCCGGGGCGCTTGAACGCCGCAGCTTGGCGGGCGAGCGCTTCGATCGCCGCCCAGTCGCGCTTGGCGATCGCCTCGGCGGGCGTCACCCACGAGCCGCCGCATTGCAGGCAATTGGGCTGGGCGAGATGGGCGGCGACATCCGCCGGCTTGATGCCGCCGGTCGCGCAAAAGACCAGATCGGGAAAGACCGGCCGGATCGCCGCGAACCACGCGAGAGCGCCCAGCACGTTGGCCGGGAACAGCTTGAGTTCGCGGAACCCCATCTCGCGCGCGCGCATGGCTTCGCTGGTGGTTTCCACGCCCGGCAGGAAAGGGAAATCCGCCTGGCGGATGGCTTTTCCCAATTCGGGGGTCAGGCCCGGCGACACGCCGAACGCGGCCCCGGCATCCATCGCGCGGCGCAAATCGTCCGCGTTCAGGATCGTGCCCGCCCCGACGATCGCTTCGGGTGCGGCGTCGCGCATGGCGGTGAGCGCCTTCAAGGCGGCCGGCGTGCGCAAGGTGATTTCGAACACCGTCACCCCGCCGGCGACCAAGGCGCGCGCCAGGTCCTTGGCGGCCCCGGGATCGTCGAGGGTGAGGATCGGCATGACCGCGGCGCGGGCCATAATGTCGCGCATCGGCAGATACTTGGCGGCGGTCATCGCGATCCTCCCCGGGGTCGGCGGACCGTAGACGACGCCGCCCGCCGATGTAAAGCCACGGTCGCATCCGGTGCCGCTTTCACGTTATGCTATCGCGTCCCAAACGAGCCCCCATGACGCCGTCCCGAGCCCCCCGTTTCGCCACGATACGCCCGCAGCGCCTGATGGCCGCCGTGGCGTTCGTCTGCGCGCTGGCGCTGGCGGGAATTTGGACCGCGCGCCAATTCTACGCCGGGCACGCCCTTCGCGAGGCCGTGGCCGAGACGACGGCGGATGTGGGGCGGGTAACCCGGCTTTACGCGGCCTCGATCGAACGCACGGTGGCGGTGGCCGATGCGGCCGTGCGCGCGACGCGCGAGGCGATGCGCCGCGACGGCGCGGCGGTCGATGTCGATCGCGTTTTCGCCGACTATGCCGACGGGCCGGCGGGAATTTTCGACGTGGTCGCCTTGGGCGCCGACGCCAAAGTGATCGCCTGGTCGGGCGATCCGTCGGCGCGCGGGCGCGACATGTCCCAGCGCCCCTATGTGCGCGTCCTCACCGACAGCGCCGCCGACATTCTGCATGTCGGCGCGGGCCTGGCGGGGGCCGACGGAAAGGCGCGCATTCCCGTCGCCCGGCGTGTCGAGGGCGCCGATGGCCGCCTTCTCGGCTTCGCCGTGGTCGTGCTCACGCCCGAAACCTTCGTCCGTCCGGTCGATCGCGCCGCGTTCGCGCCGGGCACGGCCGCCAACGTGGCCGGGTTCGACGGCTTGGTGCGCGGCCGGATCGACGCCGCCGGAAGCGTCACCTTCGGCCAAAACGTCGGCGGCTCGCCGGTGTTCCAGGCGGCGCGCCGCGACGGCTTCGCGGTGGGCGAAGTCGTCGGCGCGATCGACGGCGCGCGCCGGATGACGGGCTGGCAGCGCGTAAGCGGGGCCGATTTGCTCGCGCATTACTCGGTCGATTTCGGCGGCGTGCTGGCCGAGACCGCCGCGCGCCAGCGCGACGCGATCGGGCTGGCGGCGGCCGCGAGCCTGTTCGTGCTGGTTCTCGGCGCGCTGCTGCTGCGCGCGATCGCCCGCTTGGCGGAAACCCAGACGCGTCTGGCCGAAGGCGAAAGGCGGTTCCGCGATTTCGCCTCGGCGTCCTCGGATTGGTTCTGGGAAACCGACGCGGAGGACCGGCTGGTATTCATGTCCGAAACCGCGCGCGCCTACGGCATCGATATCGCCGCCAAGCTCGGCAAGCGCCGCGACGAAGGCATCGACGCGCGCGAAGCGGCCGATCCGGAGATCGCCAAGCTGCGCGAAGCCGTCGCCAAGCGCGAGCCGTTCCGCAATTCGATCCGCCGCTCGCGCGGGTCCGGCCATCGCGACATGAGCATTTCGAGCTCGGGCATGCCGGTGTTCGACGCCGACGGGCTTTTCCGCGGCTATCGCGGCGTGGCGCGCGACGTGACCGAGGAGCTCGCCCGCCAGGAGCGCGTCGAGACGCAAGGGCGGCAATTGTCGGAATTGTCCGGCTTCGTGCCCGGCGTGCTCTACCGCATGCTGCGCGCGCCGGACGGCGCGATCTCCTTCCCCTTCATGTCCAGCCGCGCGCTCGACCTGCTCGGACTCGATCCCGAGGTGGTGATGCGCTCGGCGCGCGAGCTGTTCACCGTCGTGGCGCGCGACGACCTCGCGCGCGTGCGCCGCTCGATCGCGCGCGCCACGGCGCGCGGCGAGGAATGGCTCATCGAGTTCCGCGTCGAGCCCAAGGGCTACGGCCAGACGCGCTGGGTGCGCGGGCACGCCACGCCCACCGCGCGCGCCGACGGCTCGACCGTGTGGGACGGGCTGCTGCTCGACGTGACGGCGGAGAAATCCGCCCTCGAAGCGCTGGCGCTGGGCGAGCAGCGCTTCCGCGACGCGATCGAGGCGATGGACGAGGCGATGATCCTCTACGACGCCGACGACCGCGTCGCGATGTGGAATCCGCGCTATCTCGAGGCCTTCCCCTATCTCGCGGGCGAGCTCGCCGTCGGCATCACGTTCGAGCGCATCGCGGAAATCGCCTGGGATTCCGGCGGCGCCCAGCGCGACGCGATGACGCGCGACGAATTCCTGGCGTCGCGCGTCGCCCGCCATCGCGCGCCCGGCCCGCCCTTCGAGGTCGCGCTCGCGGACGGCGGGATCTGGATCGGCATCGAGCGGCGCACCGCGGACGGCGGAACGGTGGCCACCTATCGCGACGTGACCTCGGTGCGCGCGGCCGCGCAAGCGCTCTCGCTGTCCGAGACGCGGTTCCGCGACGGCATCGAGAGCATGAACGACGGCTTCGCGCTCTACGACGCCGACGACCGGCTGGTCGCCTGGAACCGCCGCTACGAGGAGATCTTCGCCTATACCCGCGGCCGGCTGCGCGTGGGCACGACGTTCGCCGAAATCATGACGTGGGCCGCGGAATGGCCCGATTACGGTTTCGACGCCGAACGCAAGCGCGAGTTCCTCGCCCACCGGCTGTCGCGCCGCGAACGGCTGGGCCAGGTGTTCGAGCACACGTTCCTCGGCGGCACGACGATCCAGGTGATGGAGACGGCGACGCGCGAAGGCGGCGTGGTGGCGGTGGTCCGCGACGTGACCGAGCGGCGTGCCGCGACGCTCACCGCGGCCCTCGCCGAGCGGCGCTTTCGCGACGGCATCGCCGCGATGGGCGAAGGGTTCCTGCTCTACGACGCGGGCGGGCGCATCGTGGCCTGGAACCAGCGTTACGAGGAGATTTTCCCCTATCTGGCCGGCAAGCTGGCGGTCGGCATGACCCGCGAGGACATCCTGCGGTTGGACCACCAATCGGGCGCGATGGAGGGCATCGGCGACCTTCGGACGTGGCTCGACGCCTCCGAGCGGCGCGGAACGCGCGTCGGCGTGCCCTACGAGTTGCGCATGGAGGGCGGGCGGGTCATCGAAGGCACGCGGCGCGCCACCGCCGAAGGCGGGCGCGTGGCGATCTATCGCGATGTCACGGCCGCGCGCCGCACGCTCAAACTGCTCGCCGACAACGAAATCCGCTTCCGCGATTTCGCCCAAGTCACCTCCGATTGGTTCTGGGAGACCGACGCCGCGCACCGCCTGGCCTTCGTCTCCGACCCGCGCGGGCGGCTCGGCCTCGACCCGGCGGGCATGCTCGGGCGCGCGCTGACCGATCTGGTGGCCGAAGACCCCGACGCGCCGATCGCCGGGCTCGACGCGCTGGCGGCCGATCTGGCGGCGCACCGGCCGTTCCGCGAGTTCCTGCATCCGATCGCGCGCGACGACGGCGCGCGCGAGTGGATTTCGGTGTCGGGCATTCCCGTCTTCGACGAGCGCAACCGCTTCGTGGGCTATCGCGGCGGCGGGCGGGTGGTGACCGAGCAGGTCGCGGCCGAGCGCCGCCTCGCGGCGGCGCGCGACGAAGCCGAACGCGCGCGCGAGGCGGCCGAAAAGGCCAACCGCGCCAAGTCCGACTTCCTCGCCTCGATGAGCCACGAAATCCGCACGCCGATGAACGGGGTGATCGGCATGACCGGCATCCTGCTCGACGGGCGCTTGGGCCCCGACCAGCGCCGCGCGGTCGAGACGATCCGCGATTCGGGCGAGTCGCTGATGCACATCATCGACGACATCCTGGATCTGGCGAAGCTCGAAGCGGGGCGGATGGAGTTCGAGCGTCTGGCTTTCGAGCCGCGCTCGCTGGCGCGCGGCGCGCTCGATATCGTCGCGCCGCCCGCCGCCGAGAAGGGCTTGCGCCTGGATTTCGCGGCGGGCGCGGGCGTCCCGGACACGGTCGTCGGCGATCCGGGGCGCTTGCGCCAGGTGCTGCTCAACCTCGCGGCGAACGCGGTGAAGTTCACCGAGCGCGGCGGCGTGACGCTGAGCATCGAAGCCCTGGCCGGTGCGGGCCACGGGCGCGCGCGGCTCGCCTTCGTCGTGCGCGACACGGGCATCGGCATCGCGCGCGAGCGGCTCAACGATCTGTTCCGCGAGTTCAGCCAGCTCGACAGCTCGATCACGCGGCGCTACGGCGGC
>JAMNXK010000121.1 GCA_023653245.1 Tagaea sp. | reverse complement strand
TTCACCGATCTGGGCATCTTCACGCTCCGGCGCGGCGGCGACTGGATCGGAATCGACAACTACATCGAGCTGCTGACCAGCCCCGGCTTCCGCCGGGTGCTGTTCAACACCGTCGTGTGGCTCACGCTCGTGGGCGTGGCGGTGCGGATCTTCTTGGGGCTGCTGCTCGCCTTCTTGCTCAACAGCCGCGCCTTGAAGCGCTGGCGCTTGTCGACGCCCGCCCGGCTGCTGTTGATCGTTCCCTGGGCGACGCCGCCCGTCGTGGCGATCGTGGTGTGGCGCTGGATCCTCGATCCGCGCGTGGGCGCGGCGAACCAAGCGCTGACGGCACTCGGGATCATCGACCAGCCGATCCCGTTTCTGGCCGACGCCTATTGGGTGTGGCCGTCGATCATCCTGATCATCACCTGGAACACGCTGCCGCTGGTCACGCTCACCTTCCTGGCGAGCCTGCAATCGCTGCCCGACGAATTGGTCGAAGCCGCCGAGATCGACGGGGCGAGCCGCCTGCAGATCTTGCGCTACATCTATCTGCCGCACTTGAAGCCCGCGATCGTCGTGATGGCGATGATGTCGACGTTCTGGACGTTCAACAATTTCGTCTATGTGTGGCTCACCACCGGGGCGGGGCCGGGGACCTACACCAACGTGATGGCGACCGAGATCTACATCAAAGGCTTCATCGACGGGCGGCTCGGCTACAGTGCCGCCACCGGCATCGTGATGGCGACGATCATGACGATCTTCGGTCTGGTGTATCTGCGCTACGTCGCGGCCAAGACCCTGGTCGAGGAAGAGCGATGAGCCGCGCGCGCCGCCAGCTGGCCGAGCTCGGGATCGTCGCGTCGTGCGCGGCGATCCTCGCCTTTCTCGTCTATCCCACGGCTTGGGTGTTCTTGGCCTCGCTCAAAACGCCCGAGACGATGTTCTCGGCCGCGCGCTGGGAATGGACGCTCGACAACTACATCCGCCTGTTCGAGGCCGGGTTCGGGCGCAACATCGTCAATAGTCTGGTCCTGTGCGGCGGGGCGGTGCTGATCTCGACATTCGTGTCGGTCAACGCGGCTTACGCGTTTTCGCGGCTGCGCTTTCGCGGCCGCGACACGCTGTTCGGTGCCGTGATGCTCGGCCAGACCTTTCCGTGGATCATCCTGGTCACGCCGGTGTTCATCCTGTTCGCGCGCGCGGGACTGCTCAACGACTGGCTCGGCATGATCTTCGTCTATGTCGCGGTGTCGATCCCGTTCTCGATCTATCTGCTGGTCGGCTATCTGCGCTCGGTGCCGCGCAGCCTGGACGAGGCCGCGATCATGGACGGGGCGAGCTATTTCCAAGTCGTCTGGCGCATCGTCTTTCCGATCATGTTTCCGGGGATCGTCGCCACGGCGACCTATGCGTTCTTGCTGTGCTGGTCCGAATATCTGTTCTCGGTGGCGCTGCTGACGCGCGAAGAGATGAAGACCATGCCGCTCGCCCTCTACATCTATTTCGGCGAGAACGTGACCGACTGGGGTCATGTCATGGCGGGGGCGGCACTCACCACGCTGCCCACGTTGCTGCTGTTCTTGCCCTTGCAGCGCTACATGGTCTCCGGCCTCGCGGCGGGCTCGGTCAAGCAGTGAAGAACGCCAGAAACCGCGCCCAATCGTAGCGCGTGATGCCGTGGCCGCCGTCGCGGACATGGCGGCCGATCGCGCCCTGCGGCCACAGATGCCGGATGGTGTCGAACGCCAGTCCCTCGCCCTCGGGCCCGGCCCAGAGATCGTCGCGCGCGCTGGCGAGATAAAGCGGGCGCGGGGCCGCCAAGGCCAAGGCCGCGTGCTGGTCGAGCGTGAGCGCGTCCTCACGACCCGCGAACTTCGCCAACGCCGGGGCGAACCAATGCGGGAAGCGCTCGAACAATTGGGCGATGGTCTCGCCTTCGGGCCAGCGGAAAGGCTTCGAGCCGCCCGTCCCCGAATTGTTGGCGATCAGGCCGGCGATCGCTTGATCGTTGGCCGCCGCCCAGATCGCCGCCTTGCCGTGGCGCGAATGGCCCACCGCGAAGGCGCGCTCGGCGCGCACGAGTCCGGTCGACGCTAGGGCCTCGCGCACACGGCTGAATCCCCAAGCCCAAAGTGCGATGGCACCGAAGCGCCCGCCCAATTCGCGCCCGCGCGCCGCGCACAGGTCGGGCTCGTCGGGGCAGAAATCCCCATCGTACCAGGTCGCCGCCGCGCAGCCCGCGCGCAATATCATGTCCATCGGCCAGCGCTCGGCATGACCGCTGCGGCCCACATCGCGATGCTCGGGCCGCAGCCAGCCAGCGAGCGGGATCGAAGGATCGGGATCGATGGACGCATTGCCGGCGAAGTTCGGCCCGAAAAACACCGGCGCGGGCGCTCCGGGCGGCAGATAAAGCGCCAAAGCGATCCGCGCCGGTCCGGCCTCGATATCGATCGACGCGCGCCGCCCTTGCGCATCGAAGGGCCGGATGTCGCGGATTGTCGCGCGCACGGCCCCCGCCAACGGCATCGGGCCGTAGACTTCGCGCGTCAGGACTTCGCGCATCGCCGCGACAGCCTTCGGCAGTTCGGGCAATGCGACCGGCAATTTTCCGCCCCCCGCGATTGACAGCGCGCCCGCGCCCGCGCCAAAGTCCGGTCAACTGCAAACCGCGCCGGCTCACGGCGCCATTCTAGGGAGGATTCGATGTTCCGTCTGTCCGGATTCGCGGCCGTCGCCGCCGTGGCGCTGGGGGCCGGTTCGGCCCTCGCGCAAGGCGCGGTCGAGCTGCGCTACATGTGCTACGCCGACGCCAACGAATGCACGGTCACGCGCGAATTGCTCGACCGTTTCGAGCGCGCGAATCCCGGCATCCGCGTGGTCGTCGACACGGTCGGCTTCAACGTGATCCGCGAACAGCTCGAAACCCGCCTGCAGGCCGGCACCGGCCCCGACATGGCGCGCGTGACCAATCTGGGCGGCTTGAACCGCTATTATCTCGACCTGCGCCCGCACGTGAACGCGGCCTATTGGGACGAGAATTTCGGCCAGACGCTGAACTGGATGCGCGTCGGCCCCAACGATCGGGGCATTTACGGGTTCCTCACGCAGCTCACCGTCACCGGGCCCTTCGTCAACAAGACGATGTTCGCCGAGGCGGGCGTGGCCATGCCGGGTGCCAACGCCACGTGGGACGACTGGGCCGCGGCGATCAAGCAGGTCCAGACCAAGCTCAACGTCTATTCGGGCATCGAGATGGATCGCTCGGGCCATCGCTTCGCGGGTCCCGCGATGTCCTATGGCGCGCGCTATTTCGACGCGAACGGCCGCCCGGCGGTGGTCGACGACGGCTTCAAGGCCTTCGCCGAGCGCATGGTGCGCTGGCATCGCGAGGGCGTGATGAAGGAAATCTGGCCGGGCGCTTCGGGCGCGCGCTGGCGCAACGCGGCCGACCAGTTCATCAACCGCGACACGGTCATGCACGTGGCCGGCTCGTGGATGATTCAGCGTTATTCGGAGACGATCGGCGATCGCTTCGAATGGGTGGCGATCCCGCAGCCTTGCGGTCCGGCGGGCTGTGCGGCCATGCCGGGCGGGGCGGCGATGGTCGCCTTCAAGCACACGCGCAATCCCCAGGCCGTGGCCCGGGTGATGGAGTTCATGGCCTCCGAGCCCGTGCTCAAGGAATACTACGAGCGCACGCTCCAGATCCCCGCGCACAAGGCTCTGGCGGCGCGCGGGCTCGATTACGGCCCGAACGTGCCCCCGCAGGCGATCGCGGCGCTGAAGGCG
This sequence comes from Tagaea sp., assembly GCA_023653245.1. Next base: position 2,836 of record JAMNXK010000121.1, on the reverse strand, counting down.
TTCACCGCCAACTACGCCAAGGTCCCCGACGTCGCGCACAAGCTGCAGGGCTACGAGCGCAACGTCGCGATCTTCAACGCGACCGTGAACCATCTGTCGCAGGCGATCACCGGCGGGCTTTCGCTGGCCGAGGCCTACACGAAGATCGAGCAGGAAATCCGCCAGGCGGTCGGCAACTGACCGCCGCCAAGTGACCACGGAGGCAACGACGGGCCCGTCCTCGGTCGCGACCGATGGCGGGCCCCTCATGCGCTGGTTCATCGGGCCGCTGCTCGCGGCGCTCGATCCGCCGATGCGCTGGCTGCAAAAGCGCGTCGGCTTGCGCGGCCTGCCTTACGTGTTTCTGCTGCCGACGATGGCGATTTTCGGGCTGTTCAGCTTCCTGCCCGCGCTTCTGAATATCTGGATTTCGTTCACCGGCGGCTCGTCGACCTTGCTCGCCGAGCGACCCTTCGTGGGCTTGCGCAACTACGAAGCCCTGCTCGCGTGCGAATCCATTCTGGTGCCCAAATCCTGCCCCGTCGCCGGGTTCGGCTTCTGGACCGGGATGTGGAACACGCTGCTTTTCGCCGTGATCCAAGTGCCGGTGATGATCGCGGTGGCGCTGGCCACCGCCATCGTGCTCAACCGCGAGATCGCCGCGCGCGGCTTCTGGCGCGCGCTGTTCTTCTATCCCGTGATGCTCTCGCCCGTGGTCGTGGCGGTGATCTGGGATTGGGTCTTGAAGCGCCGGGGCATTCTGAACGCGCTGCTGACCGAGTTCGCCGCCTGGCGCAACCAATGGGCCGCCTGGGGGCCGACGGAGTGGATCGTCAAGCTCGTGGCCCTCGCCATACTGGCGGCGATGGCACGGCGCTTCTGGCGCTCGCCCAAGCGCGGAATCGCGATGACGCTGGTGGGCGTGGCCGCGGCTTGGGTTCTATTCGCCTTCGATCCGCGCGCGATGCTGGCGACGGCGCCCTGGCGGCCGGTCAATTGGCTCGGCGACGCGAACACGTCCTGGCCGTTCTTCTGGGTCGTGTTCGTCTATACCTGGTCGCATCTGGGCTTCTACATGCTGATCCTGCTCGCGGGCCTGCAGGCGATCCCGCGCGATCTCTACGAAGCCGCCGAGATGGATGGCACGCCCAAATGGCGCGCCTTCCTGCGCATCACGCTGCCGCTGCTGATGCCCACGCTCTTGGTGGTCCTCGTCCTCTCTTTGATCCGCGCGTTCCAGGTTTTCGACGAAGTCTACGTGCTCACCGGCGGCGGGCCGGGCACGGCCACGCGCATGGTGATCCAGGAAATCTACGAAAGCGCCTTCGTGTCCGACGCCAAGCTTTTCGGCATCGCGGCCGCGTCGTCGGTGCTGCTGGCGCTGGTGATCCTCACGCTGACGCTCGTGCAATTGGCGCTCACGCGCCGCCAGGCGGGGGGCTGAGATGGTCCAGGTCGTCGCTTTCCTGACCCGCACGCGCCGGCCCGGCCGGATCGACTGGACCGACCTGCTCGCCTACGCCTATCTGGCGCTGGGCGTGCTGTTGATTCTGGCGCCGGTCGTCTGGCTCGGCGTGTCGTCGTTCAAGTCGCAGCGCGCGCTGATCGAGAACGATCCGCGCTTCCTGCCTTACGAGCAGGTCACGACCGTCCTGCCCGGCTCGACGCGGCCCGTGCCGCTGGTCGAATGGCGCGGGCCCGACGGCGCGCTGCGCGTGCTGGCGCAGCTCCGGCCCTCGGGTGCGAATATCGTCGTCGCCGATCCGGCCACGCCGGCGCAGACCTTCGAAGTGCCGCGCCGCGACACCCGGCCGCACGAGATCGTGCGCGCGCGCGTCGAGAACTACGTCGAGCCGGTGATCGGGGGCGGACAGGCGGGCACGTTCCGCTTCGCGACCTACTTCGCCAACTCGGTGTTCGTCACCGTGGTCGCGACGTTCCTGACGCTGGCGATCAGCTCGATGGCGGCGTTCGCCCTGGCCAAGTACCGCTTCGCGGGCCGCGACGCGTTCATGATGTTGATCGTGGCGACGCTGCTGATGCCCGCGACCGTGATCCTGGTGCCGCTGTTCATCGTGGTGAAGAATTTCGGCATGCTCGATTCGCTGTGGGGCGTGATCATCCCGGGTGCCGCCACGCCCACGGGCGTGTTCTTGTTGCGCCAATACATGCTGACCATCCCCGACGAATTGATCGAAGCCGCGCGGATGGATTCGGCGTCGGAGTGGAAGATCTACTATCGGATCGTCCTGCCGCTCGCCATGCCCGCCATCGCCGTGCTCGCGATCCTGTCGATCATCTGGCGCTGGAACGACTTCCTGTGGCCGCTGGTCGTGCTCACGCGCTCGGAGAGTTTCACCTTGCAGCTGGGGCTGTCGTCCTTCAAAGGCGAGATGCTCGACGCCACCCATTATCTGCTGGCGATGACCGCGCTCACGCTGCTGCCCGTGACGTTCGTCTTCGCCTTCCTGCAAAAATACATCACCACCGGCATCGCCAATACGGGCATGAAGTGACATGGCCACGCTCGAACTTTCCGCCATCCGCAAGAGTTTCGGCGCCACGCACGTGATCCACGGGATCGACCTTTCGATCGCGCATGGCGAGTTCTGCGTTTTCGTGGGCCCGTCGGGCTGCGGAAAATCGACGCTGCTCCGGATGATCGCCGGCCTCGAAAGCGTGTCCGATGGCGAGATCCGGATCGACGGCAAGCGGGTGAACGAACTCGGCGCCTCCGAGCGCGGCCTTGCCATGGTGTTCCAGTCCTACGCGCTCTATCCGCACATGTCGGTGCGCCAGAATCTGTGCTTCGGTCTCGAGAACATGCGCATGGACCGCGCCGAGATCGACAAGCGCG
>JAMNXK010000120.1 GCA_023653245.1 Tagaea sp. | reverse complement strand
TCCCGGCGAGTTGGAGGCGCAGATCGTCGATCGCCGTAAGGGCTTTTTCGGGGAATATCGTTTGGACGAGAATACTGATCTTCATCTGCGGTCTTTTCGCCTGCGCAGCCGGAACGGAAACGAATATACGCGATTCGCGATGCTCACGACCGTCACTTCTTGGATCGAAGAGCCGCTTGTCGGACCGAGGCCGCACCCCGAGTTCCGTGGGCGACGAGACGAATGCGGCGACGAAGTGGGTCGGGTGAGCGACCAAATGGGGCGCAGAGGGAAGCGCGCGCCGGAGTTGCATGTGATCGGTGGTTTTGAATGGGCGGTACTTCGATGAAGATCGATTCCTTGGTTTCCAAAAGATAAGAACATTACTTGATATAAGTAACAGATTGATGCGATCGCGGCTTGAGCATCGCGCGTTCGACTCCCGCCACGCCGACCCGGGGGCGCTACGGGCGCGGGAGGGCGGCCCGGAAGATGGCGACGTCGCCCACGCGTTCGACCTTGCCCTCGAGCTCCACGCGCCGACCGACCAAATGCCGGAAGGCGGGCAGCGGCGGACCGCCCGTCTCGTCGGCCAGCACGAGATGCGCGTGGCCGGCGACGGTCCCGGTGGGCACGAACACGGCCGGTATGTCGCCGTCGAGGCACAGTATCGCGCAGGCGCGATGGGCGATCCCCGAGCCGGGCCGCATGGCGCCGGCCACGCATTTGCCGTCGCAGATTTCCCCGACGATCCGCCAAACGCCGAGGTCCACCGCGCGCGGCGGTGCGGCGACCGCGCCCGCCGGCGCGTCCGCGCGACCGATCGGCTCGGACAAAATCAGCATGTCGATGCTGCCGCGGCGCACGACGACCCCGCGCGGCGCCACCCATTGTCCGCGCAGCGCCGCCCATTCGGGGCCGGGGCCGTATTTGCCGTCGCCCGCGACCAGCAGCGTATGCGCCGGCCGGCCGGGCGCCTCGGGCACGAACAGCATCGCCGTCGGACCGTCGAGCGCGAGGCCAAGGGCGGGCGCGTCGGCGACGGCGTGCGCGGGCTCCCCAACGGCGCGGCTCGCGGCCAGAAGCCGTTCGGTCGGATCGTCGATGCCTGCGCCCAACAGCGCGCCGAGGCCGATGGCGCCGATCGCGATCGCAAGGGCGATGGCGCGCAAGCGCCGGCCGGTCGCCGCCTCCGCGCGCGCGGCCCAGCCGACATAGAATTCGTCCCGGCCCGCGCTCATCGCCGCGACCTTGCGGGGTCGAGCGGGGCGACCGGCGTGCCCGGCGGATTGGGCTTGGGATCGACGTAGACCACGCCGTCCGCCAAACGAAGATTGTAGGTCGCCAGCCGCTCGGTGAACGGCGGCGGCGCGCAGCCATCGACCAGCCGGAATTGGAACCCGTGCCAGGGGCAGGTCACGCAGCCGTCGAGGATCTTGCCCTCGCCCAGCGGGCCGTTCTGATGCGCGCAAAGATTGGTGAGGGCCGAAAGCTTGCCTTCGTTCCGGAACACTGCGATCGCTTCGCCGGCGGCCGGCCGCACGACGATGCCGCGGCCTTCCGGAATCGCATCGGGCGGTCCGACCGCAAGCCAGCCTCGGTGCGCGAGCGCGGGCGTTTCGCGTTCGCGCCAAGCGGCGGCCAGATGCAGCGCGCAAACGCACGCCGCGACGATCACGGCGAGCGCGCCGAACGCCGTCGTGGCGTCGTTCTGGAAATGCCCGAACGCGACATGCGCGACGACCGAGAGATAGGCGGGATACAGCGCCATGTGCAGCGCTTTCCAGACGGGCGGGCGCAGAAAGCGCAGCCAGTAATCGTGGCTGGTCGCGGCCAAGACGGCGAGAACGGCGAGCGCCGCGACGCCGAAGGGCACGAAAGGCAAGTCGGGCGCGGCCCCCGGTGCGGGCTCCGACGACAGCAGCGCCACGAGCGGCCGTGTGGGGCTGTAGGCGAAGTACCAACCCACGACCTCCCACGCGTGCAGTGCCGCCACCGCGAACGTCGCGACGCCGAGATGGCGGCGATTGTAGAGCAGCGGCAGAAAGCGCCGATCGAGACGTGCGAGCGGCCCGATGGCCAGCGCCGCGCTCATCATCAGGAATGCGCAACTGCCGTAGGCCTTCATCGCGAGGATTTGCGGGTCGATCGGCGCGCCGTCGGCGCCCGGCCGGCCGCCCAGCGCGTGGAACGCGCCGAGATAAAGCAGCACGCACGCGGCGAGCGTCGTGTCGTAGAGGATCTTGCTTCGGTTCCACGAGACGGGAACGTAACGCTCGCTCATCGCGCGCTCCCGTCCGGCGGTTGGAGACGAACGGGCGGCGAGTCGGGGGCCGGGCGCGAGGAGCGCGCCGTCCACGCGGCGCCCGCGATTCCCAGCAACAAGATCGCGGCGACGACCCACGCGCGACGATGGAATTTGCGATGGGCGCGTCTCATCGGCGCGCGCGCTCGCCAGCGCCGGCCCGCGACCAGCGCCACAGAACGAGCGGCCACAGGAGCGCCGCGCCGGGTGCGATCGCCGCCCGGAACGCGAACGCGCCGCGCGCCGCGGGATCGAGCCTGTCCACGCCGAAGATCAGAAAAGCCAGTGCTACGGCGCCGCCGAACGCGCCGTAAAGCGTCGCGAGGATGACCACGAATTCGGCGACGCGCGCGCTCATGTGACGCTTCGATGCCCGTCGCCGAAAAACACGCGGATGCGTTCGACCAACCGGCCCAGAACCGGGGCCGGCTCCGCGGCGTCGGGGGCCGCGCGTCCTTGCGCGTCGAGCGCGCGGACCTTGTCGGCGATCCTGACGATCTCCTTGGCCGCCATCTCCGCCGCCTCCGGATGCGCGCGCATCAGCGGGGCGAGCGCGTCCTTGCCGAACTCGACCATCTCCAGATGGCCGTCGGCGCGCACCGTCGCGAAGCGCGGCGCGCCGGTCAACGCCGACATGTGGCCGACGACCTCGCCGGGGCCGAGCGCGTAGAGTTCGCTCTCGCGTCCGTCCTTGGCCGAGAGAACCCGCGCCCGCCCGTCGAGGATCAGGAACATCGTCTCGCCGGGATCGGTTTCGCGCATGATCCGCTCGCCGTCGGCGAAGCGCACATATCGCCCGCGCTCGGCGAGCGCGGCGAGTTCGGCGCGCGGCACGCCCGCGAACAGCGGCGCTTGCGCCAGCATGGCGAGCGCGCGCGCGGCCGCGTCGAGCCCCGGCGCCGGTCCTGCCAGGTCGGCGGGCGCGGCGTGCAGGCGGCGGTTGGCCGAAAGCCGGATGCCCGCGCGCTCGAGCGCGTACCAAAGCGCGTGGCCCGCTTCGTCGCGGCGTAGGATGTAGACGTTCGGGTCGCGGTGCCAGAAGATCGCCTCGTAGGCCGCGCCCCGCTCGTCGTAGTTCTTGAACAGCACCATCGGCGCCGGAGTATCGAGGACATGCGGCAGCCCGCGCAAGGCTTCGAGCGCCGCCGCGCGCACGCGGGAAGGGGGTACGTCGATTTCGGCGGCGAAAGCGATGTGATGCCGGATCGCGTCGTGGGACGTGCCGAGATTCGTCGTCCGCACGCCCGCGACGAGGAGGTTGGGGAAGGAGACGCGCGTTCCCTCGTAGGTGCGCAAAGTGACCGCGCGCCAGTCCATGTCGGCGACCACGCCCCAGACGCCGTCGATCTGGAGGCTGTCGCCCAGGCGGAACGGCCGCGCGACGTTGAGCGCCATGCCGGCGAAAAACTGCCCGATCGTCTGCTGGGCGGAGACGCCCAGCACGATGGCGAGCACGCCCGAGGCGGCGGCGAACGCGGTCAGATCCAGGCCGAACAGAAGCGAGGCGACGGCCGCGCCCGTGAGCGCGTATCCCGCCGCCGAAACCATGCCGATCGCGATGTTGGGAACGCGCGAGCGTCCGCCGTCGGCCAGCAGTCCGAACCAGAAATACCGGCGGATCGCGGAATCGGCCGCGAAGGCGAGGGCGAAAACCGAAATCGCGGACAGCGCTTGCGCGGCGCCGGGCGCGGCCGTGCGCGCCCCTCCGGCGGCGGCGGCGAGCGCGGTCGCCGCCGCCAGTCCGGCGAAGATCGCGCGCGCGCCGGGGCGCAAAAAGGCGAGCGCGGTCGCGATGGCCGACGCGGCGAGCAGTGCGCCCAGCGCGAATTCTTCCGGCCGCATGGCGAGCGGCGTATCAGCCATAACTCGCGGGCGCGACGCCGTCGAAGATCTCGCGCAGATCGACGCTGGTGCGCGTTCCAACGTCGTCGAGGTGCCGGTCGATCCAGCGTTCGGCCGCGCGGCGCCCCACGTCGCGCAGCATCGTCAGGAACTCCCACTCGGTATTGAGCTTCGAGGACGCGCCCAACGTCTGCATCTCGTCGGTCGCCTCGATCAGATGCAGGCGCGTTTCGCGGAAACGGTCCCGCGCCAAAGCGCCGTCGGCCACGAGGCGCTCGATGAACGTGATCGCCCAAAGGTCCTTCAGCAGCGACGAGTTGAACGTGATTTCGTTCACGCGGTCGAGAATCTGCCGGGCGGACCGCGGCGTGCCTGGGCGAACGATCGGGTTGATCTGCACGATGGCGATGTCGCCGCACGCGGTTTTGTCGATCAGCGGGAACAGGACGGGATTGCCCATGTAGCCGCCGTCCCAATACGGGGTGCCTTCGATCTCGACGGCCCGGAACATGAAGGGCAGGCACGCCGACGCCATCACGACGTCGAGCGTGATCTCCTCCCGCGCGAAGACGCGCGCGCGGCCGGTCTCCACGTTGGTCGCGGAAATGTAGATCGGCATGTCCGTGCAGTCGCGCACCTTGCGGAAATCGACCAGCTTTCCGACGAGATCGCGCAGCGGATTGACGTCGAACGGGTTGGTTTCGTAAGGCGAGGCGACCCGGTTGAGGATGTCGAGGAAAACGTAGGCCGGCGAATTGTCGAGCGACCACGTGCCCGCGAGCCGGTCCATCCAGGTGCGCTGCAGCGGGCTCGACCGGCCCGCTTCCGAGACGGCGCGCCAGAACTTCTCCAGCGCGGCGCGCGCGCCATCTCCGCCCCCGTCGTACATGCCTTCGGCCGCCACCACCGCGTTCATGGCGCCCGCGCTGGTGCCCGATATCGCGTCGATCCACAGCCGGCCATCCTCGAAGATGCGATCGAGGACGCCCCAGGTGAACGCGCCGTGCGAGCCGCCGCCCTGCAGCGCCAGTGTGATCGTCTTGACGTGCGCCCGTTGCCGCCCGCTGTTCTTCGCCATGTTGGACCCTTCCCTATGTGCCGCCGGCTTCAGTGCGCGGTCCAGCCGCCGTCGATCGGAATCGCCGTGCCGGTGATCTGGCTGGCGGCGTCCGAGCACAGGAACGCGGCCAGCGCGCCGACCTGATCCACGCCGACGAACTGGCGCGTCGGTTGCGCGGCGAGCAGCACGTCGCGCACGACCTGCGCTTCGGTGATGCCGCGCGCCTTCGCGGTCTCGGGGATTTGCTTTTCGACCAGCGGAGTCAGGACGTAGCCGGGACAGATCGCGTTCGCGGTCACGCCGAACTCGGCACCTTCCAGCGCGATCGTCTTGGAAAGGCCGACGACGGCGTGTTTGGCCATCACGTAGGCCGACTTGAAGGGCGAGGCGACCAGTCCGTGCGCCGAGGCGACGTTGACGATCCGGCCCCACCGGCGGGCCTTCATCTCCGCCATGGTCAGGCGGGTGAGGTGCCACGCCGCCGACATGTTGATCGCGACGATGAGGTCGTAGCGATCGACGGGAAACTCCTCGATCGGCGCGACGGTCTGGATGCCGGCGTTGTTCACGACGACGTCGATCGCGCCGAAACGCGCGCGCGTGGCCGCGACGAGGCGCTCGATGTCGCCGACTTTGCTCATGTCCGCGCCGTCATGAACGACGCTCGACCCGGTCTTTCCCTCGATCTCCGCGCGCGTCGCCTCGATCTCGTTCGCCGGGCCGAACCCGTTCAGAACCACATTCATGTTCGCGCGGGCCAACGCCCACGCAATTCCCAGACCGATCCCGCTGGTCGAACCGGTGACGATCGCCGTCTTCTTCATGTCGCACCCCTAAAAAAATCCACAGGTCCGCCGGCTCCGCGTCCCATCGAGGCGCCGCCGCGTTCCCGTTCCGCCCCGTTTCGCAAGCGACGATCCGTAGGTTACGGGTTCAAACCGCAGGTCCGACCCGACACTTTCGCGTCGCATCGGCTCGGAGGGGTATTGTTTTCCGCCGGGCTGGTGCGCACGACGCACGCCCGAGCTGCGTCGGTTCCTCTCCATCGAGCTCTGAGATCGTTGTTTTGCGAGCATTCGGGGGCTAGTTGCCGCGCGTTCGACTCCCGTCACGCCGACCAAGACCTCGAAGAACGTCCGGAATCGAAGCGTCACAATTCCGTCGCATGCGGTCGGCTATGACGGCGGGGCGAGTTCGCCAACGCCGTCCAGCCCAAAGGCCCCTCCGCCATGGAATATGTCCGCCGGTTCACCTTCCTGCTCTCCGCCCCGAGTTTCGAGGACGACGAGCTGGAAGGGCACCGCCTGCATTCGATCGTCGATCAGATCGGCAAGCTGGGCTTCGAGGTCGTGCGCACGCGGCGCATCGAAGACGCGGAGCTCGCCATCCGCACCGATTCCGCGATCGGCTGCATGATCGTGGATCTCGGCAAGAAGGGGCT
>JAMNXK010000119.1 GCA_023653245.1 Tagaea sp. | reverse complement strand
GGCGCCATCGTCGCCACGCATCGCCGGCGCGTCTACGACGCGGTCGTGCTGAAGGCGCTGGGCGCCACGCGCCGCGACGTGATGCGCGCCTTCCTGGCGGAGTTCGCCCTGCTGGGGGCGGCCGCGTCGATCGTGGCCGCGATCGTGGGCACGATCTGCGCCTGGCTGATCGTGGGCGAGTACATGCGCGTCGAATTCGTGCCGCTGCCCGGGACGATCCTGGGGACGGTCGCGGGGGCGGCGTTGATCGTCACGCTGCTGGGCCTGGGCGGCACCTGGCGCGCGCTCGGCCAGAAGGCCGCGCCGCTGCTCCGTAACGCGTAATTTTGCGGCCGGGCGTCACGCCCGCGCAATGTCCGAGGGCTAGTCTCGGGCGTTAATCGGTGACAAATGTACGGTCCACATGACATGTTCGACTCGGGCGCAACGGATCGAGGGGATTCGCGCGTGGATCAAGATCCGCGGGACCGGCGCGACGCGCTCGACGTGGCGGCGCTGCGCGCGATCATCGATGCGCTGCCGCTGTTCGTGAACGTCAAAGATCGCGACAGCCGCTACGTCTACATGAACGCGTTCCAGGCCTCGACCTACGGCACCACGTCCGCGGGCGCGGTGGGCAAGACCGCCGCCGAGTTGCTCGGCACGGATTACGGCGCCTATACCGGCGGCATCGACCGGATGGTGCTCGACACCGGCAAGGCGATCGCCAATCTCGACGAGCACTACGCCGGCGTCGATGGCCGCGCGCGCGATTGGCTGACCACCAAGCTGCCTTGGCGCGGCGCCGACGGGGCCGCGCAAGGCGTGGTCACGATCGCGCTGGACGTCACCGACAAGAAAATTTCCGAACGCGCGCTGGCCGGCGCGCTGGTCCGCTCGGAAGCCGCCGGCCGCGCCAAGTCGGCGTTCTTGCGCAACATGAGCCACGAGCTGCGCACGCCGCTCAACGCCGTGATGGGCTTCGCCGAATTGATCGCCAATGGCGACCTGCCGCCGGCGCGCGCGGCGGATTACGCGCGCGTGATTTTGGGCAGCGGCCGGCAATTGCTCGATCTGATCGACGGCGTGATCGAGCTGTCCAATCTCAGCGGCGGCGAGCCGATGGCACCGGCGTTGCCGACGCCGCTCGACTCGGTCCTCGCCGAGGCCTTCGCCCACGCCGCCGACTCCGCCGCCGCCCGCTCGATCGGCTTGATCGCCGAAATTCCGCCCGATCTGCCCGCCCTGCGTTGCGAACGGCGCAGCTTGCGGCGCATGCTCGACGCGCTGATCTCCAACGCGATCAAATTCGGCCGCCAAGGCGGGACGACGCGCGTGTCGGCCGGACTTTCGCCCCCTGGCGGCGTAACGCTGATCGTCGCCGACGATGGGATCGGCATCGCGCCGGAGGATCTGGCGCGCTGCCTCGAACCCTTCGGCCAAGTGGAAACCGGGTTCGAGCGCCAAAATGGCGGCATGGGGCTCGGCTTGGCTTTGACCAAAGCCTTGGCCGAAGCCTATGGCGCCACGCTCGCGATCGACAGCCAGATCGGGCGTTTCACGCGCGTGACGATCGCTTTCCCGCCCGTGCGCGTCGCCGGGCCGGGCGAATAACCCCCGTGATTTCAAGGATGCGGGCCACGAACCACAGAACCGATCCGTATTGAAATCCCCCCCGCAACACCCCAATATCTCCTTGTACCGCGATGCCGCTTCCCCCCGAAGCCGCCGCGCGGCGACGAATTCGAACGGGAGCAACCAACCCATGCTCGAGACCCAGAATCGCGTTCTGACGCGCGATCATATCGACGCCGCAACCCTCGACCAGGGCCTGCGCGCGCATATGCTGCGCGTCTACAACTACATGGCTTCGGCGGTGGCGCTGAGCGGCATCGTCGCGGCTTTGGTCGCGTCCTCGCCGGCGATGATGTCGCTGATCTTCGGCACGCCCTTGAAGTGGGCGTTCATGCTGGCGCCGCTCGGCTTCGTGCTGCTCATGAGCTTCAAGTTCGACTCGCTCTCGAAGACCGCTTTGCAAGGCCTGTTCTGGGCCTACGCGGCTTGCATCGGCGTGTCCTTCTCGGTCGCTTTGCTGGTGTTCACGGGCGCTTCGGTGGCGCGCGCGTTCTTCATCACGGCGGCGATGTTCGCGGGCATGAGCCTCTACGGCTACACGACCAAGGCCGATCTTTCGAAGTTCTCGGCGTTCCTGATCATGGGCGTGTTCGGCATCCTGATCGCGACGATCGTGAACATGTTCGTCGGCTCGTCGGCGCTGCAATTCGCGATCTCGGTGATCAGCGTGCTGGTGTTCTGCGGCCTGACGGCGTGGGACACGCAGCGCATCAAGGAAACCTATGTCGAGTACGCGGGCACGGAGATCGAGGGCAAGCTCACGGTGATGAACTCGCTGAGCCTCTATATGAACTTCGTGATGATCTTCCAGGCCCTGCTCCATCTCACGGGGCAGAAGGAAGAATAGCGCTTCCGCCTTCGGGCGAGGATACGAACCCCCGGACGGGCGACCGTCCGGGGGTTTTTCGTTGGCGGTCGCGCCACAAACCCAGGGCGATGCCGCCGGCACCCAAACCGCTCAGCACCGCGACGACGACGAATCCGGTCATTGGAGCCACTGCGCGGCGGCGGCGTCGGGCATGACGAACGCGCCACCCGGCGAATCGAGCCGCACCCCGCCCGCCTCGATCGTGCCCGCGAAGATCGCCAGCGCCCCGGCGAGTTCGTCCTGGACGCGGGCGCCGAGCGATTCGCACGCCGCGCAAAAGCGCCAGGGCGCGTTCGCGTGCACGGCGGCCAAAGCTTCGACGATGGCTTCTTCGACCGTCGTCGTGTGGCGCGCGGCCAGCGGCGCGGGTGCGCGGCGCGATCCCAATGCCGCGACCAGCGCCTCGCCCGCCGCGGCGGCGGCCGGCGCGAACCCGCGCACCCGGATCGCCCATTCGTGCCGCCGGTCGGCGCGCGCTTCGGGCTTGGCGCGGGCATGGCGCAGCGTCCAGACGACGATCTGCTCGTCGCGGGACAACGCGGTCAGATTACGCGACGGCGCGTCTTGTGCCGGAGTCGATAGGTGGGTCGATGCCATGGCGCTTCTCCATACGGTCACGGCGCCCACATTAATGCGAATGCGAGTCATTCGCAAGGTCTAATTCACCACAGCGCGGAATGGCGACCGCTACCAACCGATGGCCGCAGGCAGCCAGAGCGCCAGCGCCGGGAATTGAAACACCGCGTAGAGTGCCACCAACTGCAACCCGATGAAGGTCCACACGCCGCGATAGATGTCGCCGGTGGCGATCTCGGGCGGTGCTACGCCGCGCAAGAAGAACAGCGCCCAGCCGAAAGGCGGCGTGAGGAAGCTCGTCTGCAGGTTCAAGCAGATGAGCGTGGCGAGCCAGACCAAGTTCACGCCTTGCTCGACGAAGATCGGCAAGAACAGCGGCACGGCGATGTAGCTGATCTCGATCCACTCGATGAAGAAGCCGAGCACGAAGACCAGCGCCATCATGAACCAGATATCGGCGTTCACGCCGCCGGGCAGCAGCGAGAACAGGTCGTGGACCAGCTTCTCGCCCTGAAGCCCGCGGAAGGCCAGCGCGAAAACCTGCGCGCAGATGAGGATGAACATCATCATCGCCGTGATCTTGGCGGTGGTCTCGACCGTCTCGCGCAAGACCCGGAACGAGAAACGCCCACCCAGCGACGTGACCAGAATGGCGCCCAGCGCCCCCATCGACGCGGCTTCGGTGGGCGCCGCGATCCCGCCGATGATCGAGCCGAGCACCGCGATCACCAGCCCGACCGGCGGGGCCACGACCTTGAACAGCTTGGCCCACAATTCGGCGCGCGGCATCGCGTCGCGCTCGGCTTGCGGCACGGGCGGCACGCGCTCGGGTTTCAGCACGCCCAGCACCAGGATATAGGCGCAATAGATGGCGGCCAGCAGCAGGCCCGGGAACATCGCCGCGGCGAACAGCGTGCCCACCGATTCGTTCATGATGTCGGCGAGCAGGATCAAGATCAGCGACGGCGGAATGATCTGCCCGAGCGTGCCCGAGGCGCAGATCACCCCGCAAGCCAGACCCTTGTCGTAGCCGTAGCGCAAAAGCGTGGGCAGCGTCAGCAGCCCGAGCGTCACGACCGTCGCCCCCACGATGCCGGTGGTCGCCCCCATCAGCACGCCGACAATCACGATGCCGATCCCCAAGCCGCCGCGCAGATTGCCGGCGAGATGGCCGACCACGCGCATCAGATCCTCGGCGAGCTTGGATTGCTCCAGCATCACGCCCATGAACACGAACAAGGGGATCGCCAGCAGCGAGTAGTTGGTGATGACGCCGAAGATGCGGTGCGGCAGCAGATTGAACAGCAACGGCCCGAAGCCGAGCCAGCCGAACACGAAGCCCGACACGGCGAGCGTCAACCCGACCGGAATGCCGATCATCAGAAGCGCGAAGAACGCGACCAGCATCAGAATCGCGTAGATTTCGGTCAGCGGCATGGGGCCCTATATCGCGCGGCGGCGGATCCAGAAACGCGCGGCCAGCGCCGCGTATTGCGCGCCGAGCACGGCGAAGCCGATCGGGATGAGCGCCTTGAGCGCCCAGCGCCACGGAATCCCGCCCGGATTGGCGGAGCCTTCGTTCTGCCCGAAGGACTGCGCCACGTAGTTCCGCGACAGCCACACGACGGCCACGCAGACCAGCAAGCCCAGGATCGCCGAGACGATCTCGACGAGAAGTTTGGTCTTCGGCGCGTATTCGGCGAACAGCACGTCCACGCGCACGTGCTCGCCATGCGCCAGCGCGTAGGACATGCCGAACAGGCAGATCGGCGCCATCAGGTGCCACTCGAGCTCCTGCGCCCAGACCGAGCCCGTATTGAAGACGTAGCGCAGCAGCACGTTGCCGGCCATCACGCAGACCAGCGCGAAGGCCGACCACGCCGACCACCGTCCGATGTCCTCGACCGCGCGGTCGATCCGGCGGACGACGGCCGGCATGCCGTCCTTGTCGTCGGCCAGGATCAAGCGCGGACCCGGATCTTCGCGTGATAGACGCTTTCGCTGTAGCCCGACCAATCGTCGAATTTCGCTTTGTAGGCCATGAAGGAATCGTGCACGCGCTTGACCACGGGGTCGCGCGCGACGGCCTCTTCCAGGATGCGGTCATTGGCCGTGCGCAGTGCCGCGACCACCGGATCGGGCAACGGCTGCGCCGTCACGCCGTGATTCTTGATCAGATCTTCCATCGCGTCGGAATTGTTCTTCTGGCACCAGGCTTCGGAAATCACGTTGCACGCGGCCGTCGCGTTCTCGACGATGGCCTTCAGATCGTTGGGCAGACGCGCCCAGGCGGCCTTGTTGACGATGAGTTCGGAGGCGGTGGCCGTCTCGTGCCAGCCGGTCGTGTAGTAGTGCTTGGCGGCGCGGTGCAGCCCGAGCTGGCGATCGAGGAAGGGCCCGACGAATTCGGCCGCGTCGATCACGCCGCGTTCGAGCGCCGGGAAAATCTCCCCCGCCGGCAGCAGACGCACATCCACGCCGAGCGATTGGTAGACGCGCCCCGCGAGACCCGGGATGCGCATCTTGAGCCCGCGGAAATCCTCGACCTTCTCGATCGGCCGCTTGAACCAGCCGGTCATCTGCACGCCGGTATTCCCGCACAGGAACGGCACCAGATTGAAGCGGTCGTAGACCTCGCGCCACAGCTGGAGCCCGCCGCCGTCATACATCCAGCCGTTCAGGCCTTGGAAGTTCAGGCCGAAGGGCACGGCGGTGAAATACTGGGCGGCGAAGCTCTTGCCGGTCCAAAAATAGGCGTTGGCGTAGTTCATCTCGACGATGCCTTGCGACACCGCGTCGAAACCTTCGGCCGCCGGAACCAGTTCGCCCGCGCCGAAAAACTGGATGCGGATGCGCCCGTTGGACATCGCCTGGATGCGCTCGATCAGATCGCGCGCCGAGCCCGGGCCGGTCGAGTAGAACGCGGCGTTGGGGCCGTAGAAGCTGGTCATCCGCCAGCTGAAGGTGGTCTGCGCGGTGACCACGGCGGGGGCGGCGAGCGTCGCACCGGTCGCACCGGCGATGGTACCCGCGAGAAAGCGGCGGCGTTGCATGGGGGGCTCCGAAGGTTCGAATGAACGAACCCTCGGTTCAGCAAGCTGCGTGCCAGCGCGTGCGCCTTAGATGCAGCGTCCGCCGTCGACCTCGAAGGCGACGCCGGTGATGAACTCGGCTTCGTCCGAGCACAGATAGAGTGCCGCGTTGGCGATGTCCTGCGGCGTGGAAAGCCGGCCGATCGGGATCGAGGCTTTGAACAGCGCGCGTTTCTCGGGCGTGTCCTCGCCCATGAACGTGGCGAGCAGCGGCGTTTCGCCCGCCACGGGGCACAGGCAATTCACCCGGATCTTTTCGGGTGCGAGTTCCACCGCCATCGCCTTGGTGAGCGTGATCGCCGCCCCCTTCGAGCCGTTGTACCAAACCAAGCCCGGGCGCGGCCGCAAGCCGGCGGTCGAGGCGGTGGTGAGGATGACGCCGCCGCCGCCCTGACGGCGGAAGACCGGGATCGCGGCTTGGGCGGCGAGATAGATCGACTTCACGTTCACCGCGAAGACGCGATCGAACGTCGCTTCGTCCACGCCCAGCATCGGGCCGTTGCGATGGGAGATGCCGGC